>SLBE01000188.1 GCA_007126465.1 Syntrophomonadaceae bacterium
GGAACTAGGGGCCGATATTGTGGCCGTGGCCTGTCCGTTTTGCGTGTTAACCCTGGAAGATTCCATGAAAGGCCTGGGCTACGAGGAAGAAATGCGGGTAGCTGAAATTATGGAACTTTTAGGCGAACTTATGGAAACATAATTATTTATAACCTGGTAGGAGGTGGCATGAACATTGAAAACTTTAGTATGTATCAAGTATGTGCCTGATACTTCCGAAGCGGAAGTAAAGGTAAATCCTGATGGCATTACAGTTGATGACAGCCGTTTTTCATTTGACATCAACGATGCTGACAATTATGCAGTTGAAGAATCTGTGTTGCTCAAAGAAGCCCATGGTGGAGAGGTTACTGTCCTGTCGATGGGCCCGAAAAAATCCGAAGTGATGATCCGTATGGCCCTGGCTAAAGGTTGTGATAAAGCAGTACGTGTGGAAGATGACCGTGTCGCAGGTCACGATCCACTGATGGTGGCAAAAACCCTGGCCGGAGCGATTAAAGGACAAGAATTCGACCTGGTCCTGACCGGTTGTATGGCAAGTGATGACTGGCATATGTCAACCGGGGTAGCCCTGGCTGAAGAGCTGGGCGTTAACCACGCATCGATGGTCAATTATGTTGAGGTTATGGATGGAAAAGTTAAAGTACATCGTGAGCTTGAAGGCGGTTTGCTTGAGGCAGTCGAGCTGGAGCTTCCCGCGGTACTTACGATCCAAACCGGTATCAATGAGCCTCGCTATGCCCCGATTCGCGGTATTCGCCAGGCCCAGAAAAAAGAACTAAATGTAGTCAGCCTCGATGACCTTGGAATTGATCCGGAGACTGTGGGCATGGATGCTTCCCAGGTTGTGCTGGAAAAACTGTACATTCCTGAAGTGGAATCCACAGCTGAATTTATTGAGGGTGAGCCGGAAGAAAAGGCTGAAAAACTGGCGTCCATCTTGCAAAAGGGAGGCTTAGTATAAATGGGTAACGTATTAGTATTGGCGGAACACCGCCAGGGAGAACTGAGAGACGTATCTTTTGAAATGTTAGCAGTCGCCCCTGCTATCGCCAAGGATATGGGTGGCGAAGCAGTTGTACTATTGGTTGGCAGCGGTATGGATGATCTTGCCAAGAAAATGGCCGGATATGGAGTTAAGGTCCTGGTAGTTGACGATCCAAACTTCGAGAACTTTAATGCGGAAAAATATCAAAAAGTACTTTCAGCCTTAATTGACGATCTTAAGCCTGCCGTTTTAATGACAGGTCACACTGCCCAGGGTGTTGATTTTATGCCGGCCCTGGCCGTTGAAAAGAATTTGCCCCTGGCAGCAGATACAATCGGGCTGGCTTATGAAGATGGAACTCTCAAAGCCACCCGCTCAATGTACTCAGGAAAAGTTAACGCGGTTATGGCTTTTAAGCCTGCCGAAACATACCTGGTTACTTTCCGTGAAGGCGCGGTAGAAGCTCCGGAAGCAGCTGCAGAAGGCAGCGTTGAAAAGCTGGACAATCCTTTTACCGATGATGTTCCCTATCGCAAGTTTGTGGAGTATGTCGAAGCGGAAGTTGGCGATGTAGATATTACCCAGTCCGATATCCTGGTTGCTATTGGCCGCGGCCTGAAAGAAGATAAGAACCTGCCCGTGGTAGAAGAACTGGCTGCTGCCATTAAAGCTGACCTGGCCGGTTCGAGAGCGGCTACTGATGCCGGTTGGATTCCTCATGACCGCCAGGTTGGAACATCAGGTAAAGCGGTTAAACCGAAACTTTATATTGCAATGGGCATTTCCGGTGCATTTCAGCACCTGGCCGGTATGAAAGGGGCCAAAACAATTGTAGCCATCAATAAAGACCCCGAGGCTCCAATATTTACCGTGGCCGATTATGCCATTGTCGATGATTTGTTCAAAGTTGTGCCCAAGTTAACTGAGAAGCTTAAAGAGCTCAAGTAAAGGCTAACTAATTATAGGGCCAATCTTTGCGGGAGGATGAAAAACCAGATGACGGAAAAACCAAAAGTGGGCGTCTATGTCTGTCACTGTGGAATTAACATTTCTTCGACAGTAGATGTGGATGCAGTTGCAGAATTTGCAGAAAAACTGCCTAATGTAAAAGTGGCGCGCACCTATTCCTACATGTGCTCGGATCCCGGCCAGGTCTTGATCAAAAAAGATATTGAGGAGCATGGACTAAACAGAATCGTTGTTGCATCCTGTTCACCCCGCATGCATGAGCCTACCTTCAGGAAGGCGATTGCTGATGCCGGGGTCAATCCTTATTTTTTAGAGATGGCCAATATCCGGGAACAGTGTTCCTGGGTTCATGAGGAAATTGAAGAAGGTACCGCCAAAGCCAAAAAACTGCTTACTGCTTCAGTGGCTAAAGTAAGGCTGCTCGAAGCGCTTGAACAAAAAGAGGTTGATGCCGAGCCGGCAGCCCTGGTCATCGGGGCCGGGATTGCCGGGATTCAATCGGCACTCGATATAGCCGATGCCGGGTTTCAGGTATACCTGGTTGAAAAAACACCATCGGTCGGGGGACGGATGGCCCAGCTTGATAAAACCTTTCCCACCCTGGACTGCTCGGCCTGTATCTTAACCCCGAAAATGGTTGATGCGGCCAATCACCCCAATATTGAATTGCTGACCTATTCTGAAGTAGAAGAAGTCAAAGGGTTTATCGGCAATTTCGATGTAAAGGTGCGCAAAAAAGCACGTTACGTCGATTTCGATAAATGTACAGGTTGTGGTGATTGTGCCAAGGAATGCCGGGTCAAGGATCGTTTTCCAAATGAATTTGACCAGGGCCTGAGTAAAAGGTCTGCAATATATTTGCCCTTCCCCCAGGCTGTACCGGCCAAGTTTACAATTGATCCCGACAACTGCCTTTTTCTTAAGAAAGGAAAGTGCGGCAAAAATCCTAAATGCCAGGAAGTATGCGGCACCGAGGCAATTGATTTCGAGCAGGAAGACGAATTTGTCGAATTCAGGGTTGGCGCTATTATCGTGGCGACCGGATTCGATCCCTTCAACCCGTCACGTAAACCGGAATATGGTTATGACGATTATCCCAATGTGATTACCGGCATGGAAATGGAACGCCTTGTTTCCGCTTCCGGACCCACTGAGGGTAAAGTTAAAGTATTTAATGGTGAAGAAGAGATTGAGCCGAAAGAAGTGGCATTAATTAAGTGTGTCGGCTCTCGGGATGAAAGCGTGGGCAATGAATACTGTTCCAGGGTGTGCTGTATGTATGTAGCCAAGCAGGCCCATTTGATCAGGGATAAACTGCCTGATGCCAATATCCGGATTTATTACATGGATGTCCGGGCTTTCGGCAAAGGCTTTGAAGAGTTCTATGACCGGGTCCGCCGCGAAAATGTCCGCTATATTCGCGGCAACCCTTCCGAAATATTCAAGCGGGGTAACAAGCTGGTCGTTAAGGTTGAAGATACGCTGACCTCTACGCCGCTTGAAGACGAAGTGGATATGGTTGTCTTAGGTGTTGGGCTCGAACCGCGGGCAGATATGCGCGGAGTAATGGAGCTACTGCGCCTGTCGCAGTCACCGGACAAGTTTTTCCTGGAAGCGCATCCCAAGCTGCGGCCCGTCGATACGGCAACAGACGGTGTTTTCCTGGCTGGTTGTGCCCAGGGTCCGAAAGATATACCTGACACGGTAGCCCAGGCCAAGGGAGCCGCAGCCTCGGCAATGATCCCTCTGGCCAGGGGTAAGGTGCCAATTAATGCCCAGGTGGCTATCGTTAACGAGGCAACCTGTCGGGGCTGCGCTTTCTGTGTCAGTATCTGCCCCTACTCAGCGATTGAAATGGTTACTGTCAACCGCTTTGGCAACGAGGTTGAGGTGGCCAGGGTCAATGAGGCCCTCTGTAAAGGCTGTGGATCCTGCGCGGCTGCCTGTTTATCTGACTCAATTCAGCCGAAATCATTCCGCGACAGCCAGATACTTCCGCAAATTGCGGCATTGGGGGTCATGAAATGAGTGCAAATTATGAACCAAACATTGTAGCGTTTCTTTGTAACTGGTGTTCCTATGCCGGAGCCGACCTGGCCGGGACCAGCCGGGTCAGTTACCCTGCCAATATTCAGATCATCAGGGTAATGTGTTCCGGCAGGGTCAATCCGCTTTATGTAATGAATGCCCTGCAGCAGGGTGCAGATGGAGTTCTTGTCTCTGGCTGCCACCCCGGGGACTGCCATTACATGGAAGGCAACTATTATGCCCGTCGGCGTCTGGGAATGCTGAAAGACCTGATGGAGTTTGTCGGAGTTGATCCAAAGCGCTTTCATATGAGCTGGGTTTCGGCTTCGGAGGGACACAAGTGGAAAGAAGTAGTGGAAAAAACCGTTGAAGATGCCAGGGATGCCGGACCCTTTGAAGGGTTCAGGCGTCGGCAGATTGACTGGTAGGAGGGGTTTAAGATAATGGATCTGGAACTATTACGCAAAACCGGGGCGGAAGTTGCTGCCCGTGACGATGTTAAGTACCTTTTAGGTTGGAAACAGGGTACTTACGGTTACCGGGTAGCACCTGCCTTCGTTGAGAACGCCGCCGGCGCTGCAGAGCTGATCTTTTCACCCCTCTGCACCGCCAACCTTGCTACGTATTTAACCCTGGTAGAACAGCTGCCGGTGCCGCGTGGCGAGGAACCGGATACCCGAAAAGTTGCCCTGATGGTAAAAGGATGTGACAGCAGGGCTGTTACACAGCTCCTGGTAGAAAAGGGCATTGAACGTGATGAAGTTGTTGTGATCGGTTGCCCCTGTCCGGGGGTAGTTGATCCTGCCCTGCTCGCTGAAAAATACCCGGAAACTGAAGAACCGGCTGAAATGAAATGGGATGGAGAAGATTTTCTGCTGATCCGGAATGGAGAAGAAACTAAAATTTCCAGGGATGAATTGCTGGCAGAAAAGTGCCGGCTTTGCCGTTATCCTAACCCGGTAGTCAGTGATGAAATGCTTGGCGAACCGGTTGAGACATGGGCACCGGGCGAAGATAAGGGTGTTGAAGAAGTAGAGGCTAAAGATGTAGATAGCCGCCTGGAGTACTGGATGGACCAATTTGATAAATGTGTGCGCTGTTACAGCTGTCGTAACGTTTGTCCGCTTTGTTACTGCCAGGACTGTATCCTTGATCGCCTTAACCCGACCTGGGTAAACCGTTCGGTCAACTTTTCCGAGAATACTGCTTTTAATATTGCACGGGCTTTTCACCTGGCCGGTCGCTGCATAGAATGCGGTGAGTGTGAGCGGGTCTGCCCGGCTAATATTCCCCTGGGCAAAATAAATCGCAAATTGGCCCGGGATGTAAGGGACAAATACGGTTTTGAACCGGGAGTCGATCCCGAAGCGGAACCGTTCCAGGCCAGCTATAAGCCTGATGATCCCGAAGACTTCATACTTTAGAGGTGGGTGATATGTCAGCGATGCTGTTGAATAAAGAAAAATGGCCTGAATTTGTCGGAAAGTTGACCGGTAAAAATGTCTGGGCTCCGCAGTCGGACGGTACTGAAATGCGCTTTGCCCCGGTGGGTGAAAATGAAAAAGTTGTTCTTGACTATAACAACACCAGGGTTCCGCCCAAGGGAGCACTTTTCCCCCAGACTGAAACCATGTTCAAATTTGAGATTGGTTCAGATAAGGTAGAAGAACCGCCGCTTGATCAAGAGGTCGTAGTCTTAGGTTTACGCCCCTGTGATGCCAGGGCTATGACTATTGTAGATAAGCTGTTTAAGTGGGATATTGACGATCCCTACTTTGTAAAGCGCCAGGAGAAAACCACCCTTGTCGGCCTGGCCTGTAATGAGCCCGGCCTTAACTGCTTTTGTACCTCAGTCGGTGGAGGGCCTGCAGCAACCGAAGGTCTTGATGTAATAATGGCAGACTTGGGTGAAAACTACTTTGTTGAAGCGCTAACTGATAAAGGCAAGGCGCTTCTGGACGAAACCAGGGATCTTCTTGAAGATGCTGATGATGACGCTCAAAAGCAAAAAGAAAAACTGTCCGGTGAAGCAGAAGATAAAATTAAGCGGTCTGTTGAGACCGAAGGTGTTCCTGAAGGGCTGCCCGGCCTGTGGGATGATCCCCTCTGGCCAAGAGTCTCTGCTTCCTGCCTCGGTTGCGGCACCTGCACCTACCTTTGCCCTACCTGCCACTGTTTTGATATCCAGGATGAAACAGAGGGCATTGATGCCAGGCGCTGCCGGATGTGGGACTCCTGTATGTTCAGTGAGTACACCCTGCATACATCGGGGCACAATCCCCGGCCCACCAGGAAAGAGCGGACCAGGAACCGTATTAACCACAAGTACAGTTACTATGTCGATAAGTTTGATGTAATTGCCTGTGTAGGATGCGGCCGGTGTACCAACCTCTGTCCTGTCAATATCGATATTATTGAAATCCTGCGACAGGTAAAGGAGGCTCTATAAAATGTGTAAGAATCCTTATATACCACATACAGCAACCGTGGAAGATACCTGGTTTGAAACAGGTGGCGAACGCTGCATTAAAACTTTCAAGGTTGTTTTTGATGATGAAAAAGTGCGTGACCAGTGGAGCCACCTTCCGGGTCAGTGTGCCATGATTGGAGTGCTCGGTGTGGGGGAAAGCATGATTTCAATTTCCTGTTCACCGACAGAAGGCCAGTTTCTGCGTTTCTCCGTTATGAGAATGGGCAAAGTAACCCAGGCCTTACATGAACTTGAACCGGGAGATAAAATGATGGTTCGCGGGCCCTACGGCAATAACTTTCCCGTTGATGAGTGGCAGGGTAAAAAAATCCTGACTATCGGGGGCGGTATCGGCCAGGCTCCGCTGCGCCCCATTGTAGAATATGTCAGGGCCAACCAGGATCAGTATGAAGGCCTGACCATGATCTATGGCGCCCGCACATCTAACGATCTCTGTTTTAAAGGTGAGTTCGAAGAGATGAGCAAATGTGACGATCTATCCTGTCACCTGACTATTGACGTGGAGGAGGAAGACTGGCAGCATAATGTCGGCTTTGTGCCCCAGATGCTCCTGGACCTCGACCCTTCACCGGAAAATACTATTGCCATTACCTGCGGTCCGCCGATTATGATCCGCTTTGTTCTTGAAAACCTCAAGAAACTGGGCTTTGAAGATGAACAGATCTACACCACCCTTGAAAACAGGATGAAGTGCGGTATTGGCAAATGCGGCCGCTGCAACGCCGAAAACATGTATGTCTGTAAAGACGGCCCTGTTTTCAACTATTCTGTTTTAAAAGAGATACCGGAAGCTTTTGCCTAAGGCAAAATGAACTAAATAAAGTTGATTTTGAAAGATACAAGGGGACAGGGGGACATATATTTGTCCCACCCGCAAACAAAGGGGGCACAGCCAAGGGCTGTGCCCCCTTTAAATAAGTTGAAATAGGTGTCAGACACAAATTCAACTTATTTAATGAAATAAAGTGGAAAAGATGTCGGAGTTAATTTTCACTTTAGTTGTCCACTTGTTACTGACCTGCTGATGTGCTAAGATATTTTTAACTTCCGGGAGGAGATAACTAATGGAACAATACGGAGAAATAACTGAAAATAGAGGAGATATCGCCATGGTTAACCTGCAGCGTCACCTGATTTGCGGTGAATGCGGCAAGTGTGGAATCATGAGTGGGGCAGCGAAGCGCAATATAACCATTGAGGCTCATAATCCGATTAAGGCGAAAGAAGGTCAAAGGGTTCGCATTGAATCTGACGACCGCCAGGTGATATTTATTGCTTTCATGCTTTACATTGTCCCGCTAGCCGGGCTTTTAATCGGCATCTTGGCCTGGATGCAGCTGGCCGGCCGTTTCGGACTTCAAGGTGGACAGGAACTACAGGCAGTAGTTGCCGGTTTGGTCCTGATGGTTGTCATATTCCTCGGGATCCGGAATTGGGACCGGAGGGTAAAAAATGACCCCCGCTATAAGCCTGTAATCACCGGTTTACTGCTTGATAAAGATGAATGCGACGATCAGACAGAGACTTAAATAAATTAATAAATGATCAGCCTGCTTAAGAAAACTGTGCTTGCTGATCGTTTTCGCTGGAACTGCACAGGCTTAGCAGCTACATAAATCATTAACTTTCTGGAGGATTTGCAATAATGACTAAAAAATACAATGTAGCAGTAGTTGGAGCAACAGGTATGGTAGGACAGAAAATGATTGATGTTTTGCTGGAAAGAGAATTTCCGGTTAGCGGAATTAAGCTGCTTGCTTCTGCCCGTTCCGCCGGGACAAAAATCAAGGTGGGTTCATCTTCAGAAACTGTGGAAGAATTAAAACCTCAATCCTTTGATGGAATTGATTTTGCATTCTTTAGCGCCGGTGGAGATATCAGCAAAGAACTGGCTCCCGAAGCAGCCAAACGAGGGGCCGTAGTTGTTGATAACAGCAGTGCCTTTAGGATGGATGCAAGTGTGCCGCTGGTGGTGCCGGAAGTAAACCCTGAAGCTGTCAGGCAGCACAGCGGCATTATAGCGAACCCGAACTGCTCAACCATTCAGATGGTCGTGGCCCTAAAGCCTTTACAGGTGGCAGCACCCCTGAAAAGAGTTGTAGCAGCAACTTACCAGGCAGTATCGGGTGCCGGCAGGGAAGCAGTAGATGAACTTTACGCTCAGAGCAGGGCTTATCTGGAGGGAAAACCCGTTCGGACTGAACGGATTCCCCATGCCGGGGCAAAAAAAACATACCAGATTGCTTTTAACCTGGTTCCCCAACTGGACGTTTTTGCTGAGGATGGTTACAGCAAAGAAGAAATAAAAATGATTCGTGAAACAAAGAAAATTATGAGTCTGCCGGAACTTCCGGTTACAGCAACAACAGTTCGTGTTCCGGTGGCAAATGGTCATTCAATTGCTCTTAACGTAGAATTTGAAAAAGAATTGAGTGCTGCGGAAGCAAGATCGCTCCTTGAAAAAGCGTCCGGTGTTATAGTTTTAGATAACCCGGAGCAGCTTGAATATCCTACCCCGCTTTTGGCGGATGGCATAGATGAAGTATTTGTTGGACGTATTCGCAAGGATCATTCGATTAAGCACGGCCTTAATCTCTGGGTTGTTGCCGATAACATCCGCAAAGGAGCAGCTACTAACTCGATACAAATTGCTGAACTACTAATATAATTAATTGCCATATATAAAAGCACTTGTAATACATAATAGATTAAAGCGACTCCATTAATTCTGGCCGGATACGATTAACCAGGAAGTTAGCCTCGAGGATCAAATATTATTTTTGATAATATCGAGAATTATTTGCATTGGATTTACTACTTGACTATGGTGAGGAGGCCACTTGATGAGCAGGAAAGTAAGAGTAGCTTTAATCCAGGCTAAACACGAAGTGCATGGTGACGAACCGGTTGAAAAGCATAAACAGGCTGCAATTGAAAAGCATTTAAAGATGATTAAGAAAGCTGGAGATCAAAAAGCGCAGATTACCTGCCTGCAGGAAATATTCTACGGGCCTTATTTTTGCGCAGAACAAAATGTGAAATGGTACGAAGCGGCAGAAAAAGTACCTGATGGTCCGACAGTTAATTTAATGCAGAAGGAAGCAGAAAAGCATGGGATGGTAATAATAGTTCCCATTTATGAAGTAGATATTACCGGAGTCTACTACAATACAGCTGCAGTGATTGATGCCGATGGAAAATATCTTGGAAAATTCCGTAAGATCCATATTCCTCACGTCCAATGTGGTGAATCCCCATATACAGGGTTTTGGGAAAAACATTACTTCAAACCGGGCAATCTGGGTCACCCGGTTTTTGAAACAGCTTTTGCAAAAATAGGAGTTTTTATCTGCTATGATCGGCATTTTCCCGAGGGGCCACGCATATTAGGCTTAAAAGGGGCAGAGATAGTATTTAATCCCTCTGCAACTGTAGCCGGTCTTTCCGAATATTTATGGAAACTTGAACAGCCTGCCCACGCAGTTGCCAACGTAAACTTTGTTGCTGCAGTCAACCGGGTAGGGACCGAAACACCCTGGAACATGGGACATTTTTATGGAAGCAGCTACCTCTGTGATCCCAGGGGGCAAATAATTGCGGAGGGCAGCCGTGATGAAGATGATGTGGTTGTTGGCGAGCTGGATCTCGATCTGATCAGGGAAGTCAGGGATACCTGGCAGTTTTACCGTGACCGGCGCCCGGAATTTTATAGCGAGGTTAGCGATATTTCATATTAATTTATAGGAGGAAGATCATGAGAACACTAATTAAGAATGGAATCATAATTACCGCCTCCGATACTTATAAAGCAGACCTGCTGATTGAAAATGAGAGGATAAAGGCGATAGAAGCCAACTCCGGGGCTAAAGCCGATAGCATAGTAGATGCAACCGGGAAGTATATTTTTCCGGGAGCAATTGATGTCCATACCCACTTTGATATGCCTTTTGGCGGCACGGTAAGCGCTGACGATTTTACTACAGGAACGACTGCTGCCGCTGCCGGGGGTACAACAACAATTATTGACTATGCGATTCAAACCCCGGGAAAATCATTACAGGATGCCCTTGAAACATGGCACCGCAAAGCAGAAGGTAAGTGTGCGGTTGATTATGGTTTTCATGTTGCCGTAACTGACCTTAATGATGATACAATTGCTGAAATTCCTGACCTTGTGGCAGGAGGTTACCCGAGCTTTAAAGTTTTTATGGCTTATAAAAATGTTTTTCAGGTTGATGACGCAACCCTGCTGAAAGTTTTAAAGAAAGCGTCCGAAGCAGGCGGGCTGGTGTTGGTTCATGCTGAAAATGGTGATGTAATCGATGTATTAACCGGAGAAATGCTTTCTGCCGGACATACTGAGCCAGTCTATCATGCATTGAGCCGACCGCCCCAGGCTGAAGAAGAAGCGGTTAACAGGTTTATTACCATGGCTGATTTAAGTAGTGCCCCTGCATACATAGTTCACTTAAGTGATGCCGGAGCCCTTGGCAGGGTTGCAGAAGCCAGGTTAAGAGGGCTTCCCATTTATGCCGAAACCTGCCCGCAGTACCTTTTCCTTGATCTGCAGTGTTATTATGAAGCTGATTTCGGTGGAGCCAAGTATGTAATGTCTCCCCCTCTCCGTGAAAGCGGTAATGAAGAATGCCTCTGGGATGGTCTTGCTTCGGGAAATCTACAGGTTGTAGCTTCCGATCACTGCTCGTTTAACTTTAAGGAGCAGAAAGAAATGGGGCGGAATGATTTCAGTAAAATACCCAACGGAGCACCGGGCGTAGAAACGAGGGTTCAACTACTTTATGCCGGCGGTGTAAACGGAGGACACTTTAATCTTAACCGGTTTGTTGACCTTGTCAGCACAGCACCGGCCAGGCTTTTTGGATTGTACCCCCGGAAAGGTACTATTGCCGTTGGCAGTGATGCTGATCTGGTTATATTTGATCCTGATGCAGAATTTACTATTAGCGCTAAAACTCAGCATCAAAATGTTGATTATAATCCATATGAAGGATTCAGCGGCCAGGGAACCCCAATTTATGTATTTTCTCGCGGAAGCATGATTTTTGATCACGGAAAATATTGTGGAGCTGGTGGTCACGGCCGGTTTGTTAAACGTAAACCATTTGCTAAAGTTTAGCTGGTAATGAAGTATACTATGCTTGCACCTATCCAGACTGCTTAAGAAAACTACGCTCGCTTTAGTTTTCTTCGGCAGGCTAAGCAGTTGAGTGAAATATTAATGGTCTTGTAAATTAAAGGCAAGTAGTTTGTAAAGGAGGAATTTTTATGATAGTAGTAATGAATCCCGGCGCAAAAGAAGAAGAGGTAAAAAAGATAACTGATAAGCTTGAGCGGATGGGTTATGGAGTTCATCTCTCTACTGGAGAAAATCGTACGGTAATCGGCGTGATTGGTCAGCGTAGGGAAGAAGCAGCCCAGGCCATGGAAGCAATGCCTGAAGTTGAAAAAGTAGTATTTATCACCAGACCTTTTAAACTTGCCGGGCGTGAATTTCATCCCAATGATACGGTAATTAATATTGGAAATGTTTCAATTGGAGGACCAAACCTGGTTATAATGGCCGGGCCCTGTGCTATTGAAAACGAAGAGCAGTTAATGCAGGCTGCCGAAGGGATCAAGGCTGGTGGGGCTTCGATCCTCAGGGCCGGAGCATTTAAGCCCCGCACTTCCCCGTATAGTTTCCAGGGTTTGGAGAAGGAAGGGCTGGAGTTTTTAAAGGAAGTAAGGGCTAAAACAGGCTTGCTTATTGTAACTGAAGTGATGGATCAATTTACAGTTGAACAAGTAGCCGACTGCGCAGATATCCTCCAGGTTGGAGCGCGTAATATGCAAAATTACTTTCTTTTACGTGAACTGGGTAAAATTCGAAAACCGGTTCTCTTAAAAAGAGGACTTTCTGCTACCATAGAAGAGTGGTTGATGGCTGCGGAGTATATTCTAAGTGGTGGAAATTATGAGGTAATTCTATGTGAAAGAGGAATCCGGACTTTCGAGCCTTACACCCGCAATACCTTAGACTTGAGCGCTGTTCCGCTGGCAAAACAGCTCAGTCATCTGCCGGTTATTGTTGATCCAAGCCATGGAACCGGTCTGTCCGGACTAGTTCCGGCAATGAGCAAAGCAGCCCTGGCTGCCGGGGCAGATGGCCTGATGATTGAGGTTCATCCAAACCCCCAGGAAGCACTTTCAGACGGGCCGCAGTCTCTTACCCCCGAGCAGTTTCAAGAACTGACTAAAGATCTTAAGGGAGTGGCTCTCAGTGTTGGAAAGCTTATCTAATAGTGCAGGGCAATATTTTACCCGGGCTGCGTTAATCGGTACAGGCTTGATTGGTGGCAGCCTTGGCATGGCCCTGCGAGAAAAAGGCCTGGTGGGCGAAATAGTTGGATGTGATCATGATTCCGGGGCTGCCGAGGATGCATTAAAGAAGGGGGCTATAGATAGGATTGCTGACACACCGGTCGAAGCTGTAAAAAAAGCGGACCTGGTTATCCTGGCTGTTCCGGTTCTAAGCACCCTTGACTTGCTTAGAGAGATATCATCAGCTGTTGAGAAGGGAGCCTTGATCACTGATGTCGGCAGTACCAAGGCCTGGATTATGGAAGCAGTTGAAACAATCCTGCCTGAAAAGGTAACTTTTATTGGCGGTCATCCTATGGCTGGTTCAGAAGAAAGTGGGATTACCGGTGCCGATCCGGCCCTGCTGGAAAATGCGATCTATGTTTTAACCCCGGGGCCACAGGTTGATCCAGTGGAAAGGGAGAAACTTTCGGCCATGATCAGTGAAATAAGATCACAACCACTTATCCTTGAGCCCCTGGCCCATGATCGGATCGTCGCCTCGGTAAGCCATCTGCCTCACCTAACAGCAGCTGCCCTGGTGCAGAGCGTGGCCGGCACTGATGACCTGGAGCTGGTGAGGACCCTGGCTGCAGGGGGCTTTCGGGACAGCACCCGCATAGCTCTTGGGAACCCTAGTATTTGGCGTGACATTTTCATCAGTAATCGCTGGGCATTACTGGCCGCGCTGAAAAGATACAAGGATTGCATTACAAGTTTGGAGCAGCATCTTACCGCTTTAAGCCCTGAAGGGTTAGAGGAATATTTACAGCAGGCTCGTGACTATCGCAGAACAATTCCTCACCGGGGACGCGGTATTTTGCCAGAGGTTTTTGATGTTATAGTTTTGGTCCGGGATACACCTGGAATTATTGGGAAACTGACTACACTCCTGGGTGAAGCCGGAATAAATATTGATGCTATTGAGATACTGCACGTCAGAGAATTAGCCGGGGGCAGCGTCAGGATTGGCTTTAAAAATAGGGATACCAGAAAAAAAGCGATAGAGCTGCTTGAACAGCATGGTTACAGCTTTCATGTAAAGTAGGAAAGATTATGTTCCTGCTTTTGATATTTTTTTGAATTCATCTTAATTATTAATATATAGATTTTCTTGTTCGACTGCCAGATCAGCAAGAGTTTTATCTTCAAGTTCTTTTTTTACAGAGTCCCTGACCCTGGTCCATACATTACGGGTAACACAGATTTCAGTTCTCTCACATTGTCCATTGTTATCAATGCATGATACCGGGGCCAGTGAGCCCTCAATGCTTTCCACTATATCATAAAGTGTAATATCTGCGGGCTTTACGGCAAGGTGATAGCCTCCACGGCTGCCCTTCTGGGTCCTTACAAACCCCCGGGCTCTTAAAGGCGCCATAATTTGTTCCAAATATTTTACAGATATATCTTGTTTGCAGGCAATATCATTAAGCTGAATCGGATCTTCCTTATAATGTAAAGCTAGCTCAATCATGGCCCTGGCGGCATAGCGAACTTTTGTAGACAACTGCATTAAACCAACCTCCCGAATATTTATTAACAGTAGAATATCGATTTCATTAGTAACAAATCAGCAGTTTAATTTTACTGGGTTTTATAAGAGTTGTCAAAACAAACTTTAAAACTGCTGCCCTTGTTTGGAAAGCTTTGAAAAAAATGAATTATAATATTATTTTTTCCGGCCAGCTGGCCAGTTTTATAGCATGGTTTTTACCTGGCCCGTTTAAAGTGTTAAATACTTTAGTGGTGCTATTATCTGCGGGGTTATAAATGATCAGGTATAAATCGCCCTCTCTTGTATTGACGATGGTTTCCGTGGCAGTATAAGAAACCTCTCCATAACGGGGATGATCATAATTAAAAGCCTCGTAAGTTAAGTTCTTGTACATAGTGTTTCTCTGGCTGGCGTACCAGTCAATGTCAAAATCTTTTTCTTTGAGCAAGGCTTTAAAGATAAAGTCAAAGTAGTCTTTGTGCCTGTAACGTAAGGTTGATCTGCGAAACAGGTATATCTCAAAAATAGCAGCTTCTCTCCAGCAGGATCCTACAATATCTTTAAATCCATAATCAGACGAATACATAAAGCGCATGTGGTTTAATCCTGCAGGAATAGTCAAAGCATAATCAATCAGTTCCTGGGTTATACAGAACAAATTTACTGCTGAAGTGTTAGCTGCAATAATATCGCCATAAGGATCCAGTAAAAAAGCGGGCACCTGTAAACTCTCCATCATAGACAAAAGGTTATTTAGCTGATGTTCGGGGATTTCATTTTGGAATAACACTTCGTCTTTCAGGCCGGAAGCGGCTATGAAGAATTCCTTTTGTTCAAGGTTAGTTAACTTGAAGGCCTTTGCCAGAAGTTCCAGGGTTTGGTGATCAAGGTATTTTCTATCTCCTCTTTCCAGTCTGCCTAATTGATTTGGGGTCAAATGGATTGCCTCGCTCAGGGTTTCCCTGGTCCAGCGGTTACCATATTCATCCATGCTGTATTTTCTCAGCGCTTTAACTAGAAGACCAAATTCAGTTAAATTAATAATAATCACTCCTGTAAAACTAATATCCTGGTGTTCTAGCGCTGTTCAGCATGTTAGTGCAAGATTGCCATAATTATTACTCTTAAGAAAATTGCCTGCCTTAATCAAAAGCAGTAATAAAAATTATGTTAATATTTTAACAAAACCATCTGTTTAATGCAAACCTGGGTTCGCCAGCCTGAAGTTAAGACGGTTCAGTTCCAGGCTAAATGATCAGCGTTCTAAGCTTTCTTTGGCAAAAGAGATTATCAGGTTAATAATAAAAAGTAAAAGCGGCATCATATTTAAAGATACCGCTTCAAGCTGAGTTAAATTTTTTTTTAATGTATGATTAATCTTCATATTTAAAAGAGACGTTCATTTTAACCCTGTAAATCATTGTGCCTTCTTCAAGCTTTAAATCCATTTCTTTAACTTCCGCAACTCTCAAATTTCTCAGAGACTTAGATGCTTTGTTAACTGCCACCTTAGCGGCCTCTTCCCATGACTGGTCACTGGTTCCGATAATTTCTACTACCTTGTATACGCTTTCCATAGTACTCCTCCTTTCACAGAATGTAGTCTATAGTCATATTCTACTGATATTTTGCTATCATGTCAATATTTCAATAATTTAATCATTAAGCTCATTAAGCAGGGTATCAAAAGATGGTTGGATCATCAATCCAACCGCTCCCGGTCCAATATGAGCCCCGATGGCAGGACCCACCATGCCTAAGTGCAGATCTGCTATTTCATAATGAGTCCTTAATTCCTCAAGCAGCGCCCTGGCTGATTCTTCTGCTCCTGTATGCACAACAGAAAGGTTGACAGGCTTACCTGGGCTTACATTTTTTATTGCAGCTTTTACAAGACTCGGTATGATTTGCGAACGGCCCCGTACCTTATCGTATGGGGCGACCATTCCCTCGGGATCTGCGTAGAGTATTGGCTTGATTTGAAGAAGTGAGCCTAAAAGTGACGCGGCTTTTCCAATTCGCCCGTTTCGCTGTAGAAATTCCAGGGTATCCACGGCAAAAACGCTGAAAGTATTGACAGTAGATTTTTCGGTGATTTCCACTGCTTTTTCTACGGGCATTTGCCTCTGAGCAGCCTCGGCCGCGATTAGGACTGATAGGCCAACACCATGTGAAGCAGTTCTTGTATCGATTGGAATTACTTTTGGTTTCACTTCTTTTGAAGCAACCTCTGCCGAATTAAGCGTGCCGCTTAGCTTGCCTGAAATATGAACGCTGAGTATTACATCGTCCCCTTCGGCAATACTTTCATAAGCCTGGCGGAATGCTTCAGGTGAGGGCTGTGAAGTCTTTGGCAATTCCTTGCTACTGGTAAGCCGGGCAAAAAACTCTTCAGCGCTTAAATCTACACCATCAGCAAAAGAATCCTGTCCGAAATTAACAGTGATTGGTACTACCTTGATACCGTACTTGTCAACCTGCTCTGATGACAGGTCAGCAGTGCTGTCAGTTACTACTTTTATAATCGGCATTGAAATCTCTCCTTTGAAAAATGATATTGGTTATCAATATACAGAATAATATCATAATAATGGTTTTCTGTGTTAGCATTTATTCAATAAACTTTCAAAAAGTTGTAGTGGTTCAAAGGGCTGTAGTGGCTCAAAGGGCTGTAGTGGTTTAACCATAACGGAAAATATGATAAAATACAGAAAAGTAAGTTGAGAGGGGTGTAGCAGGTGATTAAAATGGAAGTAAAAACAGTAACAGCTGATCAGGGGGGTAATTTTCTGATCCTGCTGATGGATGACGAAGTAAAAAAAGTCCTGCCTATATCAATCGGACCTCTTGAAGCACAGGCTATAGCACTGGCATTACAGGGTGAAGAGCCTCCAAGGCCTTTAACCCATGATTTGTTTAAAACAGTATGTGAAAATTTAAGTGGATCCTTAGATAAAATCGTCATTACTGATATCAAGGATAGTACTTTTTATGCAGAAATCTATCTTAGCCAGAACGGGGAAACCATGGTTGTTGATTCAAGGCCAAGTGATGCTATTGCCCTGGCTTTGCGTTTCGAGGCTCCGATTTATATGGAAACAAAAATGATCGAATTCACTTATGACTACCAGGATATAATTGCCCGTGAAGGTGGAGACGAAGAGCTTCACTAGGAGATCATTATTATGATTAACCGGGAAGATAGCTGGTCCTTATTTGACAGCAAAAAGATTGACATCAAATATCAGCTGCAGTTTACTAAAACAGCAGCTGATATTTCTAATATCTTTATTAACTTGCCGCCCGCTGAAATAGACTATGGTATCATGAAGGCTTTGCATTTATGCGGTGAGTTTTTTGGTGTACAGCGCAGCTATTTATTTCAAATTAATCCAGATGGAAAATTAATGAGTAATACTTATGAATGGTGCGCTGACGGTATTGAGCCCCAGAAAGACCAGTTGCAGGATTTGCCTGTAGGTGAATATTCCTGGCAAATGGATCAATTGGAACAGTACGGATTTCTCTATATTCCTGTTGTATCAGACCTGCCGGAAAGTGCTGAAAAAGAAAAAGAGCTATTCATAAAATTTGGTTTATCATCAATTATCTTAATTGCCCTGGTTGTTGAAGGTGAAACCAGGGGCTTTTTTGGGTTTGATCTTCCCGGTGAGTCCAGAAAATGGAAAAGAGAAGAGATTTCTTTACTGAAGATAGTTACAGATACCATTTCCGCAGCAATTATAAAAGCATATACTGATAAAGAACTGCAAAAAAGTGAAGAAATGTTTCGCTCTATTAGTGAGAATGCTTTTGATTTGATCGCTTTAATTGATTTAAAAGGAAACTTTATATACTGCAATAATTCATATTTAAATACCCTGGGCTATGAGCCCGGTCAATTAATTGGAACCTATGCTTTTGATTTAATCCATCCTGCAGAGAAAAATAAAGCTGTGCAGCTATTCCAGGAAGGAATCGATAATAAGCTTGATTACGCGACCCTTTCAGTGCGCTTGATATGTAACGATGGCAGTTACAAGTGGTTTGAGCATCGAGTAAGGCAGCTTTTTACGGAAGATAACCAGCCGGATAAAATTCTCATTACAGCACATGATGTCACTGAAAGTAAAATGTCAGAAGGTCAGCTAATAATTCAGCGTAATCTTGCTTTGAAATTATCTGCTACTTCTGACCTCGAAGAGGCACTGAATTATTGTCTTGAAGCTGCCCTGCAACTATCAAATATGGATAGTGGGGGTATATATCTTTTTAATAGTAAGACAGGTTACCTGGAGCTTACCTGTTACCGGGGGCTTTCAACAGACTTCTACAAGTCGAAGTCTTCACTGGCTCCTGATTCTCGCCAGGCTAAAATTGTCTACACCGGAAAGCCACATTATATGGAAGATGTTGGAAGCATACCTGATAACGAGGCGATTATCAAGGAAGGTTTAACTGCAATTGCCGTAATACCGGTGAAACATGAAAATGAAGTAGTTGGTTGCATAAACGTTGCTTCACACAGCATGAACAGTATTCCGCCATCAACCAGGCTGACACTTGAAGCAATTGTTGCCCAGATCAGCAGTGCAATTGGTCGGATTCAGGCTGAACTAGGGCATAAAGAAAGCGTTGACAAATATCAAACTCTGGTATCGAATGTGCCGGGTATTATTTTTAGCTGCGAAATGGATAGAAATTGGACAATGAGGTATTTAAGCGGAGATTTTGAGGAACTCACCGGGTATAAAGCATCTGATTTTATCGATAGCCGGGTAAAGACTTATAGCAGCATCATTCATCCCGAAGACCGCGAGTATGTTTACGATACAATAATAAAGTCTGATGTAAATGACCAGCCATATCATGTTCGGTACCGGATTATTACCGCTGACGGTAGAACCAGGTGGTTTCGTGAGAGCGGACGCCTGATTTATAGTAAAGACTCTTCAAATAAATTAATTGACGGGGTCATTATCGATATAACCGACTTGAAAAGTTATGAAGAGCAGCTCAGGTATTTAAGTCTGCATGATCAGTTGACGGGTTTATATAATAGGACATTTTTCGAAGCGGAGATGGATCGCCTCGATAACAGCAGGGAATACCCTCTATCACTGATCTCAACTGACCTGGACGGACTGAAACTGATTAATGATACCATGGGTCATGAAGCAGGAGACCGTTTGCTTAGAGCTGCAGGTGATTTGCTTTACAGGTCGCTAAGATCTTCAGACATACTGGCACGGATAGGCGGGGATGAGTTTGCCGCCATTTTGCCCAGCACAGATCATGAAACCAGTGAAAAAATAGCTAAAAGAATCAGGAGTAATATAGCTAAACATAACAGCGATAATCCAGATATCCCTGTGAGCCTTTCTTTGGGACTGGCAACGGCCGAAAACAGTGAAACTCCACTTCAAACCATCTTTAAGAAGGCCGATGATTTAATGTACCGAGACAAACTATACAGTCGTTACAGTAATCATAACAAGGTTGTTAGCAGTTTAATGTCTGCCCTGGCCGAGCGAGACTACATTACTGAAGGCCATGCAATGCGTCTTGAAAAAATGTGCATGATGCTGGGTGAAAAAGTGAATCTTGATACCAGTCAGCTTACAGACCTGGTTTTGCTCTCACAGGTTCATGATTTAGGCAAGGTTGGTATTCCGGATAAAATTTTATTTAAGCCGGGTAAACTGAATGATGATGAATGGGAAATAATGAAAATGCATTCCGAAAAAGGATATCGAATCGCATTGTCGTCGCTAGAATTATCATCTATAGCTGAATTCATTTTAAAACACCACGAGCGTTGGGATGGAAAAGGTTATCCACTGGGGTTAAAAGGAGAAGAAATACCCTTACTGTGTAGAATCCTCGCAATAGTTGATGCCTTTGACGCTATGACCCATGATCGTCCTTATCAGAAAGCGGTTTCTGACAAGGAAGCGCTGATAGAATTGAAACGCTGTGCCGGTGAACAGTTCGATCCCCACTTAGTTGATCAATTTATTCTTATGCTAGAAACCGTAAAATGAGCTTCTTTTTGAATTTATAATATCAGTAGTTTGTATTATAAATTCAAATGGTGCGGGCGAGAGGAGTCGAACCTCCACGGGTAACCCCACTGGATCCTAAGTCCAGCGCGTCTGCCAGTTCCGCCACGCCCGCTTGTATATGGTCTCTTTTCCGCTCTTAATTATAATTGCTTTCTGAGATTAATTCAACTGGTATGATAAAAATGCTTTTCAACCCATATCGAATAAATAAATTTATTCATTTTTAATGTTTCAATAAATGCATCTAACAGGCCATATTCTGCTGCGTTTGCCTGCTTTGTCAGTTGCTGCTAACAAATATAAATAATGCTTTAAAATGCTGCTAACACTGTTTTGTAGAGATTTTAATAATAAAACAGGGGTAAGCAGGCAGGATTTCTTCTAAGATTTACGAATATTCTAAGGTAGAGGAAGGGGTTGGTTACCTCTTGATAAAGGCAGCAATGGCAGTTAAAGGAAAACGTGGAATAGATTTGTTTCGTCTCTTAAGGCAGTGCAATGAGGTAGATCTGGTTGGAATAGCCTGTCCTGATGGAAATATTACCTGGCTTACTGATGAAGAACGAAAAAAGTATTATATTACAGCAGACCTTGATAAGCTGGTGGCATTACCGGAACTCAATACTATCATTAATGCTACCGGTGAGCCTTCCGTTACAGAGTATATTAGGAATAACTGTACGGATGGGGTTGAAATAGAAGATATAACCGGTCCATCCATACTCAATGCTGTTTTGAAAACAAGGGAACAGCTGCTGGAAACACGGCTGGTTAAAGGAGAGCTTTTAGCCATTTTAAACTCTGTCCAGGATGCTATCGAGGTAGTTGATGCACAGGGTGTAGTAAAGTATGTAAATCCAGCTTTTACCAGGGTAACCGGCATACCTGAAAGCAAAAGGGTTAATCGTAGCATTTTTGATGTTTCTCCCCAGGGAGCCCTGGCCCAGTCGTTGATCCAGCAGAAGCCGGTTACCGGCTATCGTACTTATGTGGGGGGATCTGACGCCGATGTGATTTCCAATGCTTCTCCAATAATTGTTGATGGAGAGCTTATGGGAGCAGTTGTGGTCTTTCAACCGGTCGGAGATATTTTAAAGCTGATGGACGAATTACAGCACAGTAATGCTATGATTGATAATCTTTATGCGCAAATAGATCAGATTTCCGGAAGCCGTTTCAGTTTTGAGTCCCTGACCGGAAAAAGTAATATACTGGTTTCGACTATTGAAAGAGCGCGCAAAGCAGCCCGCAGTGAATCTGCAGTATTGATCAGCGGTGAAAGCGGGACCGGGAAAAGTTTGTTTGCCCAGGCTATTCACAACAACAGCTCGCGCCGCAAAAAGCCGATTTTGGCTATCGACTGCTCAAGCGTTCCAGATTCCCTGCAGGAAA
>SLBE01000082.1 GCA_007126465.1 Syntrophomonadaceae bacterium
ATGCCGAAGAAGGACAGCCTCTCGACGCATTTGTTGAGTTTACCCTGAAAGATGATGATCGCGAGGATCCGCCAATATGTGAAGAGGGCTTGGCGATGCTGGGCCTGATGTCCCTGGAAGAGTGTGCCGAGGTTAAAGATTTGACCAGGAATATTTGCGGTACCATCAAGGATGAAATGTCCAAAAAGGGACTGGAATTATACGATATTAAACTCGAATTCGGCCGGGTCGAGGAAAGCGGCCAGGTAGTATTAATCGATGAAATATCGGGCGGCAATATGCGGGCCTACAGGGATGGCAAACGGGTAGATCCGCTTGATCTGGAGCAGATGCTATTAAATAATTAGCATATCAACAAATGAATTAAGACTCTTTACTAATATTGAAATAACTCAGAATGTATGCTAAGGTTATATGCATAATCATTTTGGAGTTGTTTGCTATGTCTTCAGAACAAGTTGCTATTAACCGCTTTTTTTCGGCATCATTAATTGAGATCTTAAAGCAAAATGATTGCAAAGCTCTGGCAATCGCATGGACAGAGTTACAATGGCATAAAGCAAAGTTTGTTGCTCAAACTCATGGAATTGCTCCTTTGCTTTATAAATTATGCTCCCTCTCTGGCGCTTATGATAATTTTAATCCAGCTTTCCAGCGCTATATCTCCGAACAATATTATCTCAATCAAGCAAGAATTAACAAAGTGAAAGTTACCCTGCAGGATATACTTGAAAAAACCTCCCTTAAATCATTAGATGTGATGCCTTTGAAGGGGGCACTTTTAATAACTAACTACTATGAAGACGCCGCTTTGCGTCCCATGTCTGATATTGATCTGCTGATAAAGCCGGAAGACTTGGCAAATGTCGGTCAAGTACTGAGCAAAATGGGCTATTGTTTAGATCATGATAGCTTTCATCATGTTCAATATTCGCTGCCTGGAAAACCGGTTAGCATGAATGGAGAGCATCCGGATAATCCACTGGTGATTGAACTTCATAAGGAAGTTAATTGGCCAATCGGTCACCTGGATTATGATATTACAGATCTACTCTGGCAAAATGCAGAAAGTAAATTCTTAGGCTATGATAATGCTTTTAAACCTTCAAAAGATAATTTGCTAATGATGCTAGCCTGTCATTGTGCCCGCAACCAGTATGAAGGTCAAATGCGGGCGATTCAGCTTTATGATTTAAAGCTGGTAGCGGAAAGCCTTGATCATCGTCAATGGGCCAGGTTCATTAAGAATGCTCAAAAAGCCGGTTTTGATCGAGTAGTTTATGCTGCACTGCAGACCACACATCGTTTCCTTGGTTTGGATAATAGTATTATTATGGAGTCAGGCACTCTAAATAATGTTCCCAGTAAGCTAAAGAGCCTTATTGAAAACCAGTCACTTGACACAGTAATTGCAGACAATGAATATAAAACCTTGAACTACAGGTTAAGTTCCGGAGATTTGCGAAATAAAAGAGTTATGCTGCGGTTTTATGAGTATATGTTGAACCAGGTTCGTTATTCAAACCAGCTGCAGTGGTTTGAGACTGGTCAGGAAACATTCCGGGCCTTATTAAACCTTGTGAAGCCTTCTCAGGGCAAAAAAGAAAAGTGGGGTTGGTTTATAGCCTGCCTGGGTAGTTGGATAATCACACCACTGGCTCAGCTAATTCTATCGGTTGGCGGACAGGGTTTGCGCGAGAGAATCCTGGAAGTGTTAAAGTCAAGGCTGCTAAGACAGAGTTATTATGCCGAATCATTAAACAGGTAAAACATTATGATGAAAAATGAATGCTATAAAAAGACGTACCCAGTTTTAGGTATTCCGCTTACTGTTATTACAAATAGCGAGAAGATGGCAGCGCTGGTTGAAGAGCGCTATAAAAACTGGGAAAGCACCCCGGATGAGCTGGTCGAAAAAGTGACGCCGGGTATAATTGAGATTTACCTGCAGCCTGAAAGGGGAGCCTCAGTTAATTTTGATCAACTTGAGTACAGGGTAAGTAATGCTCATGTGACTGCTGAAGGGCCGGGGGTAAAATTTTCAGTTGATCGCCCGGGTAATAATGCAAGAGCTATTTTGGAACCTGCAATTTTAAGGCAGAAAGATTGCTTTATCAGTACTGTGCTGGATTGCATGGTTTTATTTTTAGCAACACGCAGTAACAGGGTGCCGCTTCATGCCTCTACTATAATCGTAAACAGTACTGCCCTGGTTTTATACGGGCAAAGTGGTAGTGGTAAGAGTACTCTTTCATATCAGTTTTACCGTGAAGGTGCCGGTATTTTGTCAGAATCAGCAGTTTACATTCAAAATGAAGGGGGCTTTCGCCTGTGGGGAGATCCCCAGGCTTTTAACCTGCGTCCGGACAGCCGCCAGTTTTTTCCTGAGCTAAATGATCTAAAAGAAGTAAAGCAACCGGGCAATAAATTTAGAATTCGCCTGGCAGTGCCATATCATGAGGGTTGGGGATCCCGTTACTTTCACTTTAGCGGTGATGCGATTTTAATTTTTTTAAAGCCAATCAGAGATAGCAAAAGCTACCTGGTTCGGCTGGATAAAGCTGAAGCAATGAAAAAATTAATGGAAGAAAGGGAGTCGGGATATAACCTTGATAATGAATTTGACTTGGTACTTTCGTCTTTTCCTTTTAAAGATATATTCACGCTGCACTCTGGCAGAGATCTGAACTATAAAACAGGCTTGCTATATAAATTAACCGGGGGAGAGATTGAACATGGCAAATCATCACTATAAAATATTGCTTGCTCACTCCAATATGCTAAAGAATGACGCAAAACAGACAAAAAAGATGAAGCCTTACCCGCCACTTGCCACTATCCAGGTTGCGTCAATCTTAAGAGAGAACGGTTTTGAAGTTGCCCTGTTTGACCCTACTTTTGATCAAGATTTTGATCAATTCAAGAGACTGCTGACCAGCTTTCGCCCCAACCTGGTGGTTGTCTATGAAGATTTTTTTAATTTTATAACTAAGATGTGCCTCATTCATATGCGTGAAACAGCCCTGCAGCTTGGTAGGCTGGCCAAAGAAAGCGGTGCTGCCACTATTGCCGCCAGCCCGGATACGACAGATAACCCTGAATTCTACCTGGGGCAGAGCTTTGATTGCGTTTTGATTGGTGAGGCAGACCTTACTTTGCTTGAAACCTGCCGGGCATTATCTTCGGATCACGACCCCTTAACAGGCGGAATTTCCGGACTTGCCGGGCTGGATGCCGGTGGAGAGCTGAAAAAGAATGCAGCTCGTCCCCTCATAAAAGATTTAAGTGAGCTGCCCATGCCGGCCTGGGATCTGGTTGCAATAGAACCCTACCGTCAGGCCTGGCTAAAGAAGCGTAACTATTTCAGTTTAAATATGGTTTCATCCAGGGGTTGTTCTTTCTCATGCAACTGGTGTGCCAAACCCATCTGGGGAGAGAATTTTGCTCAGCGACCGGCCAGCTTGGTGGCTGAAGAACTTAGCTGGCTGGCAGAAAGATTTAAGCCCGACCATATCTGGTTTGCTGATGACAACTTTGTCTGCGGCAGAGATTGGATCAGGGAATTAGCAAGTTGCTTGTCAGACAAAAAGACAAAGGTCACTTACTCTATTCAGAGCAGGGCAGATCTATTGGATCCAGAGGTTATTGCCTACTTAAAGACAAGTGGTTGCAGCGAAGTTTGGCTCGGTGCCGAGAGTGGCAGTGAAAAAATATTAAGAGCGATGAATAAAGGAGTTAGCATTGAAGAATTGCGCATTGCTTCAAGTAACTTGAAAAAAGCAGGTATAAGGGTTTGCCTGTTCTTTCAGTTTGGCTACCCGGGTGAAAGCTTTAATGATATTCTTGCCTCAGCAGATCTGATCAGGGAAGTATTTCCTGATCAGATCGGGGTTAGTGTAACCTACCCGCTTCCAGGGACCAGGCTATACCAGTCGGTGAATAAAAAAATGGGTGAGCAAACTCACTGGCATGATTCAGATGATCTGGCTATGTTATTCCAGGGTATGTATGAAACACCATTCTATAAAAAACTGCACCGGGTCTTGCACGATGAACTGGAGCTACGCCATCTGATGGTAAATGATGCTGCAAATGGAGAGATCCAGACAGCAGATTTGCTAAAGCAAGTTTCAAGATGGTGGTTGGAGTTGGGACAAATGGAATCTACGCACAGGCGTGACAGAAATAAATAGAGCAGGGAGGGCTATCGCTGGCATGAACGATATTATACTTACTCACGGTTTCTTCCTGGATGAAGATCCAAAAGAACAGGAGATCATGAGACCCTATCCTCCCCTGGGATTATTGTACATATCTGCCTTTCTGAAAACCCGTGGTTTTAAGCCACTTATTTTTGACAGCACTTTTAAAACCAGGGGCCAGTTTGAAGAGCTGCTGAAAGTGCACCAGGGAGGAGTGGTTGGCCTTTATACCACGCACATGACCAGGAGCAGCATTGTCAGGCAAATGTATGCAGCCAGGGAAAAGGGTTTAAAAGTAATTGTGGGCGGCCCAGATAGCGGTGCCTACCCGGAACAATACATTGAACATGGTGCTGATCTGGTCGTGATTGGAGAAGGTGAAGCAGCGCTGGCCGAAATTCTGCCTGTAATCAAAGATAATGGGCTTGATCATGAATTATTGGCTAAAATCAAAGGTCTGGCATTCCGGGACAAAAAAGGTAACATGGTTCGGACAAAAGTACGTGAGCTACTGGATCTTGATACTATTCCCTGGCCGGATCGTGAAGCTATTGATTCAGATCGATACCTGGGCGCATGGAAAAGCAGTCATGGTGAAAATAGCGTTAATATGATTACATCGAGGGGTTGCCGTTATTCTTGCCGCTGGTGTTCACATTCAGTTTACGGAAGCAGAGAGCGCAGGAGAAGTTACATTGATTGCGCCGATGAGGCCCAGTGGATCATTGAACGCTATAATCCTGATCAACTCTGGTACGCTGATGATGTTTTCACCATGGATCATGAATGGTTATTTAGCTATTCGAATGAGCTCAATTTGCGGGGCATAAATATTCCCTTTGAAACTATATCCCGGGCTGATCGGATGCAGGAAGAAGCAGTAATTGCAGAGCTGGCTTCCATGGGTTGCAAACGAATCTGGATTG
Source organism: Syntrophomonadaceae bacterium (assembly GCA_007126465.1). GTDB lineage: Bacteria > Bacillota > Dethiobacteria > DTU022 > DTU022 > T3SED10-7. The sequence goes on from SLBE01000082.1 coordinate 5,129, forward strand.
GCTCAGAAAGCGGAAGTGATAAAATATTACGGGCTATGGGCCGGGGAGTTACGGCAGCTCAGGTGTTGAAGGCCGTCAGTTTATGTAAAAACTACGGGATTGAAACCGGTGTGTTCCTGATGTGGGGTTATGAAGGAGAGACTCCTGATGATATTGCTCTTACAGTTGAACATGTCAAGCGGTGTAAACCGGATATTTTCTTTACCACCCTGGTTCACCCTATTGGCAGTACAAAATACTACCAGGATATAAAGCACAAACTTATATTCCCTGAAAACTGGGGCGATTCTTCTGATAAAGATCTCGGGGTAAGAGGGCGAAAATCAGCCCACTATTACAAGGCTGCCGACCGCTGGCTTAAAAATGCTGTTAAATCAGATCAACTTAAAGATAACCAGCCGGGTGAAGCTTCAAGGTATGCTGATCTTGCAGAAGAAGCAGAGCGAGAGGTACGGGTGCTCTGGGATGAGTAAACAATCTAAAAGTGGAGAAAGAAATAGCTGGCCCTTTGACCAGGAGGCTGCCGGTTATGATTGCAGCTTTACCAATACAGTGCTTGGCCGAATCTACCGTGATGCCGTTTGGGAAAGGCTGTCAGCCCTTTTTAATTCAAGCGAACATATCTTAGAGCTGGGCTGTGGCACAGGAGAAGATGCGCTCTTTTTAGCCGGGCATGGTAAGAAAGTGACCGCATATGATGCCGGGGTTGAAATGATTGAGCAAGCCAGGGCAAAAATTAAAGATGCGGGCTATGGCGAAAGAGTTTGTTTTAAGGCAGCAGATATTGAGCAGCTGTCTACTGCAGATCCAGGTCCTGTGAGTGATCAGGGCAAAGCTTCTGTGTTCGATGGCGCTTTTTCTAATTTTGGAGCATTAAACTGTGTAAGCAATCTTGATCAGGTTGGCAAGTACCTGCACCGGGCTTTAAAACCCGGTGCGCCCGTCATACTTGTAATAATGGGACCTTATGTGCCCTGGGAGTGGCTGTGGTATTTACTTAAGGGTCAACCCGGGACAGGGTTCAGACGCTTAAAAAAAGGCGGTGTTGCCTGGCGGGGTATTAATGTGACCTATCCATCGATTGCCACAACCACGTCAGCATTTGCCCCCTATTTCAGGGTTACCGGAATCAGGGCCCTTGGTGTATTTTTGCCTCCTTCTTACGTGGAAGAATGGGCTAAGGCTCATCCAGCAGTAATCAACATACTATCCAGGCTTGAGAAAAAGGTTTCACCATACCGGTTATTTGCCGTATTAGCAGATCATTACATACTGGAAATGGAGCATATTAGATGAAAGTTGCATTTGTTGCCTGGGGGGACCCACTGGATCCACATTTTGCTTCAGGAACCCCACTTTCAATTGTTCGCATGCTTCGCAGCTGTGGTTATTCAGTGGAGGTCGTTCCCGCGGTAAATTATTATGAAAGCAGAAATTCTTTGTCTATTCTATCCTGGGTTAAAAGGTCTGTTAGTGATGGCAGGTTATCAGCTAAGGCCATGCTGAGGGTAAAAGATTTTTATTACAACCGGCTTACCTCTTCAAAGTATCTAAAAGAGTTTACTCCCTTGATCCTGGCTGACAGGTCTGCAGCTGTGGAAAAAGCACTGGCGAATACTGATTACGACTTGCTTTTTGCCTGGAGCAATCACTTTACAGCTGACCTGAATATTAATAAACCGGTTGTTTTTTGGAATGACTATACTTTCGCCGGTTACCTGGGTATATATCCGCCATTTGCAAAGCTTTGCCGGGAAACCATAGAGCATGGACACCGCATGGAAGAATTAACCTTAAATAAAGCTGACCTGGCTATTTACAGCTCTGAATGGGCAGCTAAGACTGCTGCAGATAATTATTCTTTTAATCGGGACAAGTTAAAAAT
>SLBE01000083.1 GCA_007126465.1 Syntrophomonadaceae bacterium
GGTGGTTTGAATCGCCTCTTCCCGGACGTGAGTCTGCTGGCAATGCCCTGGCAGCACTCACAGTCGGCTACATCCTAGGGTTGTCCCTGCCGCAAATAGAAAAAGGGCTTGCATCAAGCAAGGCCACGGCAGGGCGGCTCCAGGTATTACATGATCCAGAAGGTATGGTGATAATTGACGATACTTACAATGCCAACCCCAGTTCAGTTCAGGCAGCAATCAATGTGCTCTCAGAGATGGGTGGTAACAAAACCGTTGCCGTGCTTGGTGATATGCTGGAGCTGGGTAATATTGCTGAGGATGCTCACCGCGTTGTAGGGCGCATTGCTGCGGAAAGCGGCCTTGGCTACCTCATCACCGTTGGAGAAATGGCCCGCCTTAGCAGCGATGAAGCAGAAAAAGGCGGTTTGAAGGCTTATCACTGCTCCAGCCATGATGAAGCTCTTGAAACACTGGAAAAGCTTAACCTTGAAAATGATTGGCATATACTGGTAAAGGGTTCGCGTGGAATGCAAATGGAAAAAGTAGTTCATGCGCTTATCAAGGAGGAAGGAGCGGAAGCATAATGGGTCTCCAGATAACAGCTGCCCTGGCGTTAACACTTTTGATTACTGTAACTACCTGTCCTTTTTTCATTAAACGCATGCAGCTGTTACAATATGGCCAGCAGATCAGGGAAGATGGCCCGGCCAGTCATTCCGGAAAGGCCGGAACCCCAACCATGGGTGGAGTTGTATTTATTCTTGCTGCAGCCCTGGTTAGTATTGTCCTGGCAGGCCGGTCACCGCTGGTCTATGCATTACTCCTGGTAATGCTGGGCTGCGGGTTGCTAGGTTTTCTGGATGACTATCTTAAGGTTGTTTATAACCGTTCTCTCGGCCTGAAAGCGCGTTCCAAGCTGGCCGGCCAAATAATTGCGGCAGCTATCTTTCTTCTAATTCTCTATCAGCAGGAGCTTTACTCATCAATAATATTTTTGCCTTACACAAATATTATCATTGACCTGGGATATGTTTATCCCCTGTTTATATTTTTAATAGTCACTTCAGCTACTAACTCTGTTAATCTGACAGATGGGGTTGATGGTCTGGCTGCCGGAATAGCAGTTATAGCAATGAGCGGGTATGTTTACATTGCCTGGCTGTCAGGAAAGGCCGAAGCAGCTGTTTTTGCTGCTGCCCTGGTTGGAGGATGCCTCGGTTTTTTGGTCTATAACCGTAATCCGGCCAAAATATTTATGGGTGACGCCGGTTCACTTGCACTCGGAGGAGCTTTTGCCGCACTGGCTGTTTTAACTAAAAGCGAGCTGCTGCTGATAATTATTGGCGGTGTATTTGTAATAGAGACCCTTTCTGTAATTGCCCAGGTAGCAAGCTTTCAGCTTTTTGGCCGCCGCATTTTTAGAATGAGCCCCCTGCATCATCATTTTGAACTACAGGGATGGTCGGAGTGGCGGGTAGTAAAAACATTTTGGGCTGCAGCGGCAGCTTTTACTCTTTTAGGTATGTTTGCTTACAATCTTCAGTTGAGATAATTAATTTGGAGGCAATACTTTGATAGAGCTGATTAAAGGAAAAAATACCATGGTAGTCGGGATGGCCCGCAGCGGTCTGGCAGCAGTTGAGCTGCTTGCCAGGAAAGGTGCGGCCAAAATAACGGTTACCGACCAAAAACAGCCTGAACAGCTCGAAAATGAACTGATTAAACTAAAGCGCTACAGTAATATTGAAGCAGTTTGCGGCAGCAATCCAGAAGAACATGTTACCTCTGACTTGTCAGTGATTGTCAAGAGCCCCGGTGTACCGCCCGGACTAGAGATGTTTAACAAGGCTGAAAAGCTTAAAATACCGGTAGTTTCCGAGATTGAGCTGGCTTATGCTTTTATCAGGGCGCCATTAATTGGCATAACCGGCACTAACGGAAAAACAACAGTTACCGCACTTACAGCTGAAATCTTAAAGGAAGCACGTATTGAACCAGTGATGGCCGCAGGTAACATCGGGGATCCCTTATCCGGGGTGATTGGTAAAATCAGTGCCCAGGGTGCCGTTGTTGCTGAAGTCAGCAGTTTTCAACTTGAAAATATTCACAAATTCCGTCCGGCAGTGGCAGTATTTCTCAATTTTGCCGAGGATCACATCGATTACCATGGCAGTATTGAAAAGTATTACCAGGCAAAGGTCAGGATATTTGAGAACCAGGGACATTCTGATTTTGCAGTGCTTAATGCGGCTGATCCGAGGGTGGCGGAACTAAGTGGACAGCTTCGAGCCAGGGTTCTCTGGTTTAAAGCAGATCCCGTTGAAACAGGCTTTGGCGTTGAAGGCGGCATGGTAACTCTTTATAAAGATAGGGAGAAAATCATGACCCTTTGCCCCGTATCAGAAATAGCTCTGCCGGGTGCGCATAACCTCGAAAATGCCCTTGCTGCATCAACTGCTGCCTGGGCCCTGGGAGCAGATCCGGAATCGATAGGTACAGTTTTGAGAAGTTTTAAAGCAATAGAACACCGCCTGGAGCATGTAGCAACAATAGATGGTGTCGACTATATTAACGATTCTAAGGGAACCAACCCCGGAGCGGCGATCAAGGCCCTGCTGTCTTTTCCGGGTCGCAAAAAAATCCTGATTGCCGGGGGAAAAGAAAAAGGCAGCGATTTCAATGAAATGGCAGCAATTCTTAAGGATGAGGTCCGCCTGATGCTCTTGATCGGTGAAACCAGTGATAAAATTGCCGCTGCAGCCGAACAGGCCGGTTTTAAAAACTATCGAAAAGTGGCCAGCCTGGAAGAAGCCACTGCCGAAGCCCGGTGTGCAGCGAAGGCAGGCGAAGTAGTTCTTTTATCACCTGCATGTGCCAGCTGGGATATGTTTAAAGATTATGAGGCCAGGGGCAACCTTTTCAAAAAACTGGTGATGGATCCGGCTGGAACTGCAAGCGGAAAAGGAGGGAACAGCTGATGGCTGCGAATAAGCCAGACACAAGCTATGATCGCATCCTGCTGCTGGTAACCTTCCTGCTTGTGGGTATAGGTTTAATCATGGTTTTCAGTGCCAGCTTCGTTGTCGCCGAAGAAACCAGGGGCGATCCGTACTATTTCTTAAAGCGCCAGGCTATGTGGGTTGCACTGGGTCTTATGGCGATGTATCTCTTCTCCCGTTTCCAGTATAAGTACTTGAGGAAGTTTTCTTTGATTGTTTTATTACTAAACTTCGTCTTGCTCGGACTGATTTTCAGCAATTTTGGCTCTGACCTGGGAACTGAAGCCAAACGCTGGCTGGTTGTTGGGCCAATTACCATACAGCCATCGGAATTCAGTAAGCTGGCCTTTGTAATATTTACAGCGGCATACATGAGCAGCCGCAGATTGAACCTGAGAAGCTTTTGGACAGGCAGTTTTGTGCCCTTGTTTCTTGTGGCAGTTGCCTTTTTCATGATCCAGTTTCAACCCGACCTGGGAACTGCCGTTGTTGTTCTGGCCGCCACTGCCCTGGTTATTGTTTTTGCGGGAATGCCCGTCTACCAGATGTTCGGTCTGAGTTTGTTATCTTTACCGCCGCTTGCTTATTTTACGGTCAAGGAAGATTACCGTATGCAAAGACTATTTACTTTTGTAGATCCCTGGGCTGATTCCAGTGGCGCCGGTTATCAAATTATTCAATCACTATATGCCCTTGGTCCCGGGCATATTTTTGGGGCTGGCCTGGGGCGCAGCAAGCAGAAGCTCTTTTACCTGCCCGAGCCGCATAATGATTTTATCTTTGCTGTCATCGGTGAGGAACTGGGTTTTATCGGGGCTGTTTCGGTTTTGCTGCTTTACCTGGTGTTAGTCTGGCGCGGTTTTCTTATTGCCCAGAGGGCGCCGGATCTGTTTGGCAGCCTTCTTGCAGGTGGCATTACTTTTATCATAGCTGTCCAGGTGATTATTAATGTAGGGGTTGTAACCGGCTCAATACCGGTTACCGGCATAAATTTACCTTTAATCAGTGCAGGAGGCAGTTCAGTATTCTTTACGCTGCTGAGCCTGGGAATATTGCTTAACATTTCAAAACACGGACGGATAAATGCACCGTCCAAAGGGAGCGCCTGAAAATGAAGATTTTAATCGGTGGAGGAGGAACAGGAGGCCATATTTATCCGGCCCTGGCTTTGGCCCGCTTTGCGCAGGCAGAAGACAGTGCAGCTGATATCTTGTTTGTCGGAACTGAAAAAGGCCTGGAGAATAGAATTGTTCCTTCAGCCGGTTTTCAACTTAAAACAATCCCGGTGCGCGGTTTTCAGCGCAATTTCAAGCAGATAGTTTCGGTAGTGCTTGACCTGATGCGCGGCCTCAGGGAGGCAGGTAGAATTATCGATAAATTTAAGCCGAATGTAGTTTTAGGTACTGGCGGCTATGTGGCTGCTCCCCTGGTTATATCCGGCCTGATAAAAAGATACCCGGTTGTTTTACACGAGCAGAATGCCCTGCCCGGCCTTGTAAACCGCAGACTGTCACCCTTTGTTAAGCGGGTTTGTCTTTCTTTTGAAGAGACAAAACACAGGCTGCCCGGGCGCAGCAAAATAACTTATACGGGAAACCCGAGAGCTTCTGAAGTTTCGGCGCTCACCAGGGAAGAAGGCTGCAGGTATTTTGGATTAAAGCCTGAGCAAAAAAATATCCTTATTTATAGCGGCAGCCGGGGAGCCTTGAAAATAAATGAAATTGTTACTGAGTATATTAAAGAAGGTTTGTTGCCTGAAGGAGTTAACCTGATTTACGTAACCGGAGATATTTATTATGAGAATGTCATGAAAGAATTGGAAAATACCAATGAAAAAATAAAAATTTTCTCCTACCTGGCAGAAATGCCCGAAGCGCTTGCTGCGGCAGATCTGGCTGTGACCAGGAGCGGGGCTACCACTCTGGCAGAACTGACAGCCCTGGGCGTACCGGCCATCCTGGTACCGTCTCCGAATGTGGTGGCCAACCACCAGTACTATAACGCCAGGTTGCTGTCTGATGCTGGTGCGGCAGTATTAATTGAAGAAAAGGATTTCAACCGGTTTAGTCTTCAGCAGGAAATAGACAGGCTTCTGACTGAACCGAAAAAAATGACCGATATGAAAGAAAAAAGCAAATCCCTTGGTGTTCCAGATGCAGCGGAAAGGCTGTACCGGTGCCTGCAGGAGGTCGCGTCATGAATATCGAGCAGGAATTAGGTCGAAAACTAAAAGAAGGGGTTAAAGTCAACGAACCTATGTCACTTCATACATCATGGCAGGTTGGAGGCCCTGCCGATTACTATCTCTGCCCTGCTGACCTGGATGAACTGCTGGAAATTGTTCGTTACAGGAAAAAGTATGACCTGCCGCTTTATGTTATGGGCAACGGGACTAACCTGCTGGTTCGTGATGGGGGTATCAGGGGGATGGTCGTAAATATTAGTTCCGCTTTCTGTTACGTCAATCGGGAAGATGAAGCCCTGGTTGCTGGAGCGGGAACCCCGATGACCTATCTTGCCAGGAGTGCTGCAGAAAAGGGCCTGGTTGGCCTGGAATTCTGTATAGGCATACCCGGCTCCCTGGGGGGCGCAATTATCATGAACGCCGGATCATTTGGCGGTTATATTGGTGAGCGGATACAGTCAGTTAAATTGGTTACTTGTGATGCGGAGATTATTAACCTGGCAGGAGACGAACTTTCCTTCAGTTACCGCACCAGTAACCTTCTTGGCCGCGGCATATTAATAGAAGCTGTCCTGCAGTTAAAACAGGGTGATATTGAAGAATCGCTGCAGATGATGGAACATTTCCTGAGTGAACGTGAGAAACGCCATCCCGATCTGCCCAGCGCCGGGTCAGTTTTTCGTAATATGCCCGGTCAGCCTGCTGGAAAAATTATTGAAGAAACAGGTTGCAAGGGTATGAAGATCGGGGGAGCTGAAGTTTCATGCAAGCATGCCAACTTTATAGTTAATACCGGAAAAGCAACAGCTGCAGATATTATCGAGTTAATTGAGCAGGTCAAAAAGATGGTTAAAGAGGATTGCGGAATTGAACTGCAGCCAGAAGTAAAAATTATCGGTGAGGAGAGCTAAATCATGAAAGGCAAGAATGACCACCTCAAGCTGGTTAAGAATAAAAACAATGCTCAACCCGGCTGGAAAAGAGCTTTCCGGTTTCTATGCAAACTGGTCATTGTTGTGGTCATTATTTTATTGCTAAAAGAAGGCGAACAATTTTTCCGGATTAACAGTATAGCTGTGGAAGGCTCTATTGAAGTTTCTGCTGCTGCACTGGCAGAAGCCGGTGGTATTTATAAAGGTAAAAGCATCTTTCTGCTTAACGAAGATAAAATTGCAGAAAAAATCAAAGATGAATTTCCCTCAGTCAGTTCAGTAAAAGTCAATCGGACCCTGCCTGATCAAGTATCTGTTAGCGTTGAGCAGAGAAAACCTGTCGCTTATATTGTTACCGCCGACGGTTACTGGTTAGTTGACTCTGGCGTGGTTCCTTATAAAAATATTGCTGAACCGGATGAGGATTATTTGCAAATTACAGGAATAAGCGGTGAACTGGTTGTACCCGGGATTGCCCTGAACTGCAAACTGAGAAGGGAAATCTTGCAGGAGTTTTTTTCAGCCTGGCACAAAAAAGACCGCTTCCAGATAGAAAAGCTTGATTTAAGTGAAAGTTATAACCTGATTGCTTATACGGCAGACAACCTGGAAATATGGCTTGGCGATGCAAAAAATATGCAGCAAAAAATGGAACTGGTTGAACTAAGCCTGCCTCATATTTCAGATGATCTTGAAGGAGCCAGGATTGACGTTCGCTCCGGAAAGCGTTTAGTAGTCTCAAGTGCTGCCGTACTTGAAAAAAGGGAGGTGGATCCGTAAAAATAAAAAAAAGGAAATTGTTGAAATGTGTTGAATAATTTGTAGTAATTGCACCATGCTGGGAAGGGTA
>SLBE01000140.1 GCA_007126465.1 Syntrophomonadaceae bacterium
CTGCAGTGTCCGCATTAAATATGGCAACCTTCTTTATCTTGCCATACAAATCAGGCAGGGAATTGACCCTTTTAGTCAAATTATTAAACAAAGATACTTATCACTATTACACCACCAGGGAGCTTTTTCGTGAAAAACACCCTTCATGCAAACAACTTAAAACCACCCCTCAAATGGGCTGGCGGAAAAAGATGGCTGGTCCCACATTTAAAGCCAATCTGGGAGCAATACTCTCAGCGCCGCCTGGTAGAACCACTCTGCGGCGGCCTGGCCGTTACCTTAGGTTTAATGCCTGAAAAAGCTCTTCTAAACGATGTCAATACTCATCTGATCAACTTTTTTCAGTGGGTTCAAAAAGGCCTTTATATAGACATTCCCTTAGAAAATAATGAGGAGTTTTACTACAGTCACCGGGAACGTTTTAATGTCCTGATTGAAGAGGGGAACATGAACAGCAAAGAAGCTGCAGAGCTCTTTTATTACCTTAACCGCACCGGCTTTAACGGCCTCTGCCGTTTTAACCAAAAAGATCGGTTCAACGTGCCCTTTGGCCGCTACAAGAAAATCAACTACATCCGTAACTATGAACAATACATGGAAGTATTTAAACGATGGGAATTTACCTGTAATGATTTTGAGGAGCTATCCATAAAGGACAATGATTTTATCTACGCTGATCCACCTTATGATGTTGAATTCACCAGCTATTCAAAAGGTGGCTTCACCTGGAAAGACCAGGTGCGTCTGGTCAGATGGCTGGTAGGGCATCCTGGACCTATAGTTCTATCTAACCAGGCGACTGAAAGAATAGTAGAGCTCTATGGTGAATATGGGTTTAACATTAAATACTATGATGCCCCAAGAAGAATTAGCTGTAATGGAGACCGCACTCCGGCCCAAGAAGTTCTGGCTACCAGAGGAATCTAAATACCTTTATAAACTATCTGCGTAGGCTATGTGCATGAAGCAAATAATTATCCCTCCAGGTGACATTATCAAGTGCTAACCACACAAAAATTCAAAAAAACCTTGACAGGAATATTGCATTCTCATATAATGTGATCGTGGAGTTAGGGTTGCCAAACTTTTTTAAATTGTTTTGAGAACCCCTATGGCAATTAAACTATTCTAAAGGCAATTGAAAAAAATCAGAGAAAGAATGGCTAATATAAATTGAATCGCAGGAGGTTAAAATGGAACTGGCACTAGCAAATAATATTTTTAAAAACAGGCTTTCTAATTTGAAAGATGAGCCGGTTAGTCAGCATCTAAATCTAACAGAAGCAGATATTAACTCGCCTTATATAATTAAAGAAATCGATACCCAGGATGAACAAATGAGGGAATTTCTATTTACCCTGGGTTGCTACGAAGGCGAAGAAGTAACAGTGATTTCTGTTTTAACTGAAAACTATGTGATCAATGTAAAAGATGCGCGATACAGTATAGATGAAGATTTAGCCAGAGCGATTCTAATTTAGCAGAGATCGAGGATCTCTTCTATTTTTTTGCCTACTTTGTTAGGAGTGGCTAACACATCGATTGCTTAAGGAGGATGATTATGCGAATTGCACTTGCAGGTAACCCTAATAGTGGAAAAACCACTTTGTTCAATGCTATCACCGGAAAGATAGAGTACGTTGGCAACTGGCCCGGTGTAACTATAGCCAGGAAAGAAGGAGATGTGAAAAAAGGGTTAAACAAATCGGGTGACAAAATAAGAGTTGTCGACCTTCCGGGAGCTTACTCCCTGTCGCCCTTCACCTCTGAGGAAAATATAACCAGTGAATTTATTAAAAGTGAAAATCCAGATGTGATCATTAATATTGTAGATGCCACTAATCTAAACAGGAGTCTGTTTTTTACCACACAATTGCTCGAACTCGGTATTCCCTTAGTAATTGCTTTAAACAAAAGTGATCTGCTAAAAAAGAAGGGTATAGTTGTTAACAGTTTAGCACTGGGGAAAAAACTCGGTTGTCCTGTTGTTGAAACAACATCCACCGAGGGCAGCGGACTAACTGATTTGATTGATCAAGCTATAGACGCGCATGGGAAAAAACAGACATCACCTTTTACAGGCCTCAGTGCAAGCGCTGCAGACCAAACTACTGCTGAAAAGATCAAGCATGAGCGATTCGCCTTTGTTAACCAGCTGGTAAAAGAAGTCGAAATGCGACAGATTGCAAGTAATAAACAAACTGTGCAGGATGCTGCAGACCGCATCATAGCAAATAAAATACTGGGAATCCCTATCTTTGCTGCAGTAATCTATTTTGTATTTTCGCTGTCTCAAACTTACCTGGGACCATTTTTCGCAGACTATTTAGTTGGCTGGATCGACAACTTATACGGGTATATAGAAAGCTTGATGGGCACAGAAGTTTCACCTGTGTTAAGCTCCCTCTTATTGGACGGCATAATAGGTGGTGTGGGTGCTGTTATGGGATTTTTACCCTTGATCATGGTGCTCTTTTTTCTTTTAGCGTTGTTAGAAGATAGCGGTTACATGGCACGCGTTGCCGTAGTAATGGATCGCTACCTGAAAAAGGTGGGCCTGTCAGGAAAATCAGTTATCCCCATGGTTATAGGAACCGGCTGTGCCATACCCGGTGTAATGGCGACAAGAACAATCCGCGACGAACGCCAGCGTCGTACCACCGCCATGTTGACACCATTTATGCCCTGCGGGGCTAAGCTGCCGGTCATCGCACTTTTTGCAGGTGTATTTTTTAGTGATGCAGCCTGGGTTGGCACTTCGATGTATTTCGTGGCTATTTTTGTCATTGTGGTTGGAGCGCTTATTGTTCAACGAATAACAAATGAAGGACCATCAAAATCTTATTTTATCATGGAACTTCCCGATTACAGGTTGCCGAGTTTAAAGCGGGCTTTCATTTCAATGATGTCAAGAGCACAAGCTTTTATAATCAGGGCAGCAACAATTATTCTTGTCTGTAATGCCGCCGTTCACATAATGCAAACATTTACCTGGAACTTCCAGGTTGTTGAAACCGGTATGGAAAACACAAGCATACTGGCCGGCATTTCCAGTCCCTTCGCTCTTCTTTTTGTACCGCTTGGGTTTGGTGCCTGGCAGTTGGCCGCAGCAGCTATAGCCGGCTTTATTGCCAAAGAAAATGTTATAGGGACTTTGGCTGTGGTATATGGCCTGACAAACTTTATCGATACTGAGGAATTCGAACTGGTTTCCGGATCCGGCGATGTAGCAGCTGTAATGGGCCTTACCTCTGTGGCAGCCCTGGCTTACCTGATGTTTAACCTTTTTACGCCTCCGTGCTTTGCCGCTATTGGCGCAATGAATGCCGAGATGGAAAGCAAAAAGTGGTTGTGGGCTGGCATTAGTTTTCAGTTTGGAGTAGGTTACACCCTGGCTTATTTCGTATACCAGGTTGGTACGTTAATTACAACGGGAAGTTTCGGGGCCGGTTTAGTCCCGGGCTTTGCAGGAGTTGCAATATTTATTAGCATTATAACTTACCTGATCCGCAGAAATGACCAAAATTCAAAGCATATTCTAAAGGAGGCGGTTTGATGCTGGGGAATATAGCTACCCTGCTGGCTATTTCAATTATTATCATCGGGGCATGCATCAAGCTTATTATTGATAAGAAAAACGGCATTCAATGCCCTGGTTGCCCTCACAGTAAAATTAGCAATCAGGCTTGCCACTGCTCTGATCTGCTGTCTTGCAAAGAGATATCAGAGGTTAGAGACAGCTAACGCGTATCAGAACTATAATAAGTAAAACAATGCTTAGTTAAACTTTACCAATATGGGTTTGGGTGAAATTTATTATGTCCAATTAGCAATTTCTAAGCCATCAATCCTAATAAACTCACTTTGATTATTGGTTATCAAAGTGCCACTATTAGCCAGGACTGTTGCAGCAATTATTAAGTCATTAGGCCCAATAGGATTGGATTGCCTTTACTATCCGTATCTGCTCTTATGTGTGCATATATCTCGGCCGCTTTATCATCAAAAGGAATAATTTCAAAGGGAAGCAGGAATTTTCCTACCTTACTCGTGTTATCTACTCTTTTTTTACTATTCACTGCACCGTATAGCAGTTCAGCTTTGACAATTGAAGCAATCTTAATTTCACTCACACTATGTATAAGCATCCTATCAAGGAGCACCGGATATAAACCTTAAAGGTAATAAATGCAAATTTTCGTATCCAGGAAGTAATGCATGTTTCATAGTTCCTCTCTTTCTGCATCACTTGAAAAATCTTTGATAGTCTCAACACAAAAGCTATTGTCATCGATTGAACCGTATAGGCTTCTATAGTTTTCGGGCCAGTTTTTTTCAAGGTACTCGGCAAGCTTACCTGTAACCCATTTGGAGATAGAAGTATTTTCAAGCTCTGCCGCATTTTCAATTTTTTTCAGGGTTTCAGCATCCACGTATAACGATAATTGAGGCATGCTCATTACCTCCCCTTAAGCAAGTATATTATGTATTATACTTGAATGTAAAATTTTAGTAAACCGTCTTGAAATGTCAAAGTGCCCTATTCAAAAATGATAATCTCCGTTAACAAAATTTAAAAGGATTTTTTGCAATAAACTTGAATTGTTTTTATAGAGCAACCAAATATTCTTAAAAGGGATGATGTTCAGTGACTTCCACAGTCTATTATACCGATATGACCACAAAAGCCGACCGAAACCTGCTGGAAAAAACGAGGAAAGCAGCTAAAAAGGCCGGCATCACTGCTTGTATAGAAAAGAATGACCTGGTAGCTATTAAGCTTCATTTCGGCGAACCGGGCAATCTTGCCTTTACCCCTCCTCCCCTGCTCAGAGTTATCACAGATATGGTCAGGGAAAGGGGCGGAAAACCCTTTTTAACCGATGCCAACACCCTGTACAGAGGGAAAAGACGTAACGCTGTCGATCATATCGAAACGGCGATCAAGAACGGCTTTACCTATGAAACTGTCGGCGCTCCCGTTATTATTGCCGACGGATTAATCGGGGCTGACTATGTCAATGTTGAAATTGGCGGAAAGCACTTTGACACTGTTAAAATTAGCAGCGCCGTACACCAGGCTGATTCGATCATTGCCGTAAGTCACGTAAAAGGCCACGAACTTTTTGGATTCGGCGGAGCCCTGAAAAATTTGGGCATGGGCTGCGGCAGCCCTTCCGGCAAACAAACCATGCATTCCGACATGGTGCCGAAAGTGGACCCTGAAAAATGCATTGCCTGCGGAACCTGCATTAAATACTGCCCTGAAGATGCAATCTCCAGGGTTGAGAATAATAAGGCTTTTATCAATGAAGAACTCTGTATCGGATGCGGAGAATGCGTGGCTTTTTGCCCGGTAGAAGCCATTCCGATTAACTGGAAAACAGATGAAGCTGCAATCCAGGAAAAAACCGCTGAATATGCTTACGGGGTAATAAAGCCCAAGCAGGGTAAAACGGGCTTTATTAACTATGTCATGAACGTTACACCGGACTGTGATTGCGCACCCTGGAATGACATCCCAATTGTTTCAAACCTTGGCATCCTGGCCTCCACCGATCCGATATCTGTGGACCAGGCCTCCCTTGATATAATTAACCAGGCACCGGTGATCAGCAATTCGGTTCTCGGCAAAAAAAATGAACCTGCTGATGCCGATAAGTTCAGGGCCGTCCATAAAAAGAATACCGGTTACATTTTAGACCACGGTGAATTTTTAGGTATGGGCAGCAGGAAACATGAGTTGAAAACCTTCTGGATGAAGCAGAGTAAAACGGTTAAATAGCAGCACGCTTCAGCAATAAGTTAATAAGTTAGTAGTCAGGCTTAATAAGAGGCTTAAAAAAGCCCCCTCCGTCCTTCACGGTAAGCCCGAAAATCATTTAAGTGCTTTACAGCAACAATTAGAGCAATAGCCAGGCCGGTTAAAACATAATAAATGCTCCCTGTTTGAAAGTAAAAAAACAGTGGCAGAGAAAAGACTGCCACACCAAAGGTAGTATTGACATCCCTGATTAATAGAACGAGAACTATAACCAGGATCAAGGTATATAAAAAAGTCATTGGAGAGATATACAGCAGCACGCCGGCCAATGCAGCAAGCCCTTTGCCGCCTTTAAACCCAAGAAAGATATTATAATTATGCCCGAGGACAACCAGGAATGCAGCCAGCAGGTACAGTTCAGGCAAATTGCTATATACTACTGCCAGGTGGACTGCCAGAACTCCCTTGGCTATATCTGCCAGGGCAGTTAATATACCGGTAACCCGGTTGACATTCTTGAAGGCATTCATTGCTCCTACATTACCGCTCCCTGCCTGCCTGATATCGACACGCTTAAAAAGCCTGCCAAACAAGTAGGCAAAAGGAATAGCGCCGAGTATATATGCTCCTACGGCTAAAAGTAAATCTATCATAAAAAGTATCACCCTCTCTTTTTCACTTATTATTGTATAACAAATAGATCAGAACTGTTAATAGTAACGTAAAATAATAACTTACCTGTAATTACTGCCTTATTGAAGAAGGATTCTGTCTGGCAATGTTGAAGTAAACTAATAAGACAAACTACTGACAGCAGCTTAGCAACACTTAATCCTACAACCAATCGAAGCACATCTATCAACCATTTCAGCAGGTTTCTTTTCACCATTTTAATTGAGGAGGGTCTGCCAAATGCCAATTTATGAATTCATCTGCAAAGACTGTAAAGAGGTTACTGAAGTTAAAGCTTCCCTGGCGGAAAAAGAAAAGGGTATCGAACAGCAGTGTCCGGCCTGCGGGAGTAAAAACATGGTTCAGTATTACGGAAACATGATCGTCATTCCAACAACTCATTTACATTAATTTCTTAAAAAACACTACTTCAACTCTTTAAAATGCTCTTATCTGTAAATCTCGATAGAGCATTTTTCTAATTTCTAAAAGTTTAGACTTGACAGACACAAACGGTTGGGATAAAGTTATAATATGCTGTATATACAGCATATTATAACTTCAAAGGAGGCATAAAAATGGGTAGAGAGCTAATTGATGCAATCGTCGCAATGGATGACAAAAAAGCCTTACAAATTACTCAAGATTTGCTCGACCAGGGAGTAGCACCAAATAAAATTTTAACGGATTGCCAGACTGCAATGGAAGAAGTTGGTAGCAAGTTTGAGAAGTGTGAGTACTTCCTGCCAGAACTGATTATGAGCGGCGAAATACTAAAACAAATTACTGAAATAATTAAACCGGAATTAGATTCTACAACAGGAAATGGCAAGAAAAAAGGGAAGATTGTCTTCGGAACAGTATTCGGTGATATTCATGATATTGGTAAGGACATAGTTATTTTTATGCTGGAGTCAAACAACTTTGAAGTTGTAGATTTAGGCGTTGATGTTCCAATTGAAAAATTCGTTGAATCAATAAAAACTGAAGCCCCTGATATCTTAGGCATGAGCGGATTTTTAACAAAAACCTTTGATGCTATGAAAGATACGATCTCCGGCATTTCTGAAGCTGGCTTGCGTAACAATGTCAAGATTATGATTGGCGGCGGCACTGTAACAGAAGATATAGTTGATTATGCTGGTGCAGATGCTTTCGGTGAAACAGCTATGGATGCCGTAACCCTGGCAAAAGCATGGATGGGAGGTAACAAAAATGAATGAAAAGTATGAACAAAAAAGAAAAAGAATTGATGACACCATAGCTTTAAAAAAGCCAGACCATGTTCCGATTTTCCTGCCTCAAAGCTACTTGCCTGCCCGCACCGAGGGAATAACCCTTAAAGAGGCTCATTACGATGTTGATGCCTGGGTAAGGGCAAACAAAAATTTTGTTCTGAAATATGATCCCGATATGTATTTTTTTATAGAAGCACCAATTAATGGTGCAGGCCAGGTCCATGATATCCTTGGCACCCTGGCTATGAAGTGGCCCGGCGGAACATTGCCGGATGATGTGCCCTTTCAGTTTGTTGAAGGCGAGTACATGCTGCAAGGCGAGTATGACCATTTTTTAGATGACCCATCAGATTTTCTGCTCAGAGTCTTTACTCCCCGGGTCTTTAAGAACCTGGAAGGTTTTTCTAAACTGCCTCCCTTGAAAAACCTGGCCCTCGGCTGTTATGGGACCCCTGTATATGGGATGGCCATGGCAGCACCGGAGGTTGTTGAGTCTATAGAGCGACTAATGGAAATGTCCAAGCATGCACTCAACTTTACAGTTAAATCGGGACAATTATACGCTGAACTGGCTGCTGAGGGCCATATTTGTGCTGCAAACGCCCCTGTATTGCATCCTTTTGATATAATCTCCGATATGCTTAGGGGAATGCGCGGCACCATGCTTGATATGTTCCAGGTGCCAGACAAGCTAATTTCAGCGATGGAGAAACTTTATCCTCTTTCGCTCGGCGGCGCGATCGGTGCTGCCCAGGCCACTGGAAATAATCAGATCTTTATTCCGCTTCACCGTGGTGCTGATGGTTTTATGTCACCCAAGCAGTTTGAGCAGTTTTATTGGCCATATTTGAAAAAACTGATAGAAGATCTTGTCAATGCGAACCTTGTTCCAATGCCATTTTTTGAAGGCACTTATGAGCAGCGTATTGACTACCTGCAGGACTTACCCGCTGGCAAATGCATCGGTTGGTTCGACAGATCAGACTTAAATCTGCTAAAAGAAAAACTGGGAGACATAATGTGTGTGGCCGCAGGAATGCCTGCATCCTTACTTCAAACCGGAACAGTTGAGAGTGTAAGAAAACAAACTAAAGAAGCAGTAAACACCTTTGAAGGTAAAGGTTTTATCATGACATCTTCAACTGTTATTGATGAAGCAAAACCGGAATTGCTGCAAGCCTGGATAGATGCAACACGTGAATTCAGTTCCCAGTAATCTTAGATGATATATTTAATCAGTTCTTACCGGCATTGCAATATAAGCAATGCCGGTATTTTATATAAAACTCAAGTATGGCAGGCCAAGGTACTTTTTTGTAGAATAAATAAAACTGGAATGAGGTGAGTAAATGGGAAAACTTGTTTATGGTGATAGTGCAGACAAAACTAAAATGCCAGAAATAGATAAGAACTCTTTTGTTCCAATTTATCACCAGCTGTTTAAACACTTTGAGAAACTAATTAACACCGGAGAACTGGCCCCCGGTGATATGCTTCCGACAGAAATGGATTTTTCCGAGCAGTTAGGTATTAGCCGCATGACTGTTCGCCGGGTAATAAGTGAACTGGCTGCGGCAGGGATGGTCTATACTGTAAAAGGAAAAGGAACATTCGTTTCTGAACCCAAGCTTGACGAGATCACTTTCAACCTAAACCAAAATCTTGAAGATCCCGAATTAGCAGGAGAAGTCTCCACAAATTTACTTGAATGCCGTATCGTTAAAACCGATGAAAGAGTAAGCAGGAGACTTGGCATCGCTACCGGTACTCGCTGTTTATTTTGTCGAATTGTAACAAAAAATAATAATATCCCAATGCTCTACAAAACAATATACAGCCTTTACACAAAAAGAGCGCCTGTAATTGAAAATCAGCTAAAGGACATGAGTTTGACCAGCATTGCCCTGCAGCATAGCAAAAATAATCCTTCACGTACTAAAAGAGTCCTAATGTCTTCAGGAGCAAGGTACGATGAACCGGAAGTGCTGCAGATAGAGCCGGGAGCGCCTGTATTCTTCATGACTGAAACAGTGTATGATAGCGGCAATAAAACTATTGCCTGGGGCAAGTCAATTTATAGAGGTGATAAATACCGTTTTGTAAGCTATAGTGGCTGGAATCTTGAAGCCTTAAAAAAGGCCGAGGAGGAATATGATAATGCTTGAACCACTCAGCCGGGCAATCGCTGACCTGGAACTCGAAAAAGCTGCATCATTAGTCAATGAATATGTAGATAAAAGGTTTAATGCAGTAGATATAATAGAAAGCTGCCGAATCGGTGTAGAACTGGTTGGGAAACGTTACCAGGCAGGGGAGTATTATTTAGCTGATCTTGTGATGAGTGAGGCCATATTTAAAGAATTAATGGAAATCATAGAACCTCATTTGGTAAAAGTAGTTGACCATGAACAGCAGAACCTTGCCCCTCATGTCCTGATTGGAACAATCCAGGGCGACATACATGACCTCGGCAAAAGCATTGTGATCTATTTATTACGTTCATCGGGTTTCATAGTCCGCGATTTAGGGGTGGATGTATCAATAGAGGATTTTGTTAAAGAAGCTAAAAGTAGCAGTGCCCCAATAATAGGAATTTGCTTTTTATTAACAAACTGCGTTTCGACAGTAAAGGAGTTAATCGACACCCTGGAGAAAGAAGGTATTAGAAATAACGCTACTGTAGTAATTGGTGGCTATGCTGCTGATGAAGCTACCAGAAATTATGTAGGCGCTGATTACAGCGCAACAACTACAGCTAATGTCATTCCACTTTTTGAATCAATTATTAAACTAAATGAAGTCAATAGAGATAGGTAAACTATCCCTATTGATTGCCTTATATAAAATTCACAGGAAAGGAACTAGTATAATGAAAAGCAAACCCATGTCTGAGAGCAGCGTTTTTATTGTCCAGCAAATGAACCAATCTGATGCCAACCTGGCCGGTAATGTCCACGGTGGAATTATAATGAAACACATCGACACCACCGCAGGGATTGTAGCCGCGCGCCATGCCTCAAGTAATGTGGTAACTGCTTCAATCGACCGGCTTGACTTTCACAGCCCGGTTTATGTCGGAGACCTTCTGAAGGTCAACGCAAGCATTAACTATGTAGGGTCATCTTCCATGGAAGTCGGGGCAAGAGTTGAAGCTGAAGATTTCCGGACGGGAGAAACCCGGCACACGGCATCTGCATACCTGACTTTTGTCGCACTCGATGGGGAGGGCAAGCCAATGAAAGTGCCACCTCTTGAGCTCAATACTGAAGAAGAAAAAAGGCGTTACAAGGAAGCCGAAGAAAGACGCAAAATCAGGCTGGATGAACGCAAACGGGAAAAAGAAGCCCAGGGTTAGAATTTAAATGAGTGATCGCGGATGGTTAATAAACAGATTTTGATATGATATAATACTTTTGTTTGAAGCTGATGAAAGGACTTCCCAACTATGCATGCAATAGTTGAATGGATGCTTTCAAGAAAAATCTTTATTGCCCGTATGGGCATATTTGCGATCGCCCTGCTGTTAACATTGATCAGCAGAGATTTTACTATAACAGTTTTTAGCTTCAATCTGGCTGGCGGGATCAAGGTTTATCATATCCTGTGGGCATTTGTTTTGACTGAGATGATCCTGGTCTTAATCCCAAAGCTAGACCATTTTATTGGCTGTGGTAAGATCTATGAAAAAAACTATGCCCCCAAAGCATATACCCTGACTGCTTTAAATGAATACACAAGAAAATTTGACAGGCGCGCTATCTATGCAGCACTGGTCTGGGCAACAGCCCTGGCCGGTATCTGGTTTTTCAGGCTGGAGAAGTACTGGGTTATCATGAGCGCCATCTTTTTTTATTTTCTTGACCAGCTTTTTGTTAACCTCTGGTGCCCTTTCCAAAGCTGGATCGTCCGCAACCGCTGCTGTGCTACCTGCCGTATATATAACTGGGGTTTTGCTATTATCGTATCCCCCCTGATCTTCATCAAATCTTTCTGGACATATTCCCTCGTAGCAATGGGCGTTGTAATCTTAATCCAGTGGGAAGTACTCCATCGCAAATACCCCGAAAGGTTCTCCGAGATATCAAATGCAATGTTAAGCTGCAAAAACTGCAATGACCGCTGCAATAATTATGCCCAATAATTTTTAAGTAAATAAGAAAGAAAGTTATTTAGCGATTGAAGAACTGCATGGGGTTCACTGCTTCGTGCTGGTAGTAAGAGTGCCATTTCCTGGTGCCGTCGTCAACGCGGACTTCAAAATGAAGGTGTGGGCCAAAAGCCCGGCCGGTTGCTCCAACCTTTGCTATTACCTGACCCCTTGAAACACGTTCACCCTGCCTGACCAAATGTTCACTGTTATGGAGATACAGAGTCCAAAATGTGCCGTGATGAAGAATCAGGTAGTTGCCCTGGGTCCCTCCATAACCGGAATAAGTTACTACGCCGGCATCGGCAGCAAGGACATTGGTGCCGTGATCTATATGAATATCAATGGCCGGGTGAGAATTACTAAAGCCATTATAAACTATTCCCTGCCCCTGGACCGGCCAGACCAGTTTACCACTGCCAATCGGGGATGGCGGCTGCTTTAAACCAATTTTTTCAACCTGTGCCTGCGGTTCATTAATAACGGCCTCACTAACTATTATTCGCTCAACTTCTTTTCCGTTCTCAGTAACAACCTGGATTACTATTTCCTTCTCACCTTCCAGTCCCGGACTGGTAACTTCACTTTCTGTTGTCAGCATATTCCTGTCCTCGATATATTCAACTTCAAAAGGAATCTTTTCTATTTCGGTTACTTCTTCAACTATCCTGATACTAATCGAAATGTCATTATCCAGGAATGAGGAAGAGTTTTCACCCGGCTCATTTTCTATAAATTCCAGGGAATGATAGGTATAAGCCGGTCGATCAGACATGTATCGACTGTCGGTGGTACTGCGTGAAACAACGGTAACTTCCATTTCATTTTCAGCATGTTCTTCCTTATCAAATAGCAGAGCAACGATTTCTTCCGCCGTAAAAAGGTCATCCAGGGCTGCAGTATGCTCTACCAGGGCCAGTTCTTCTAAAAGTGCCACTTCAAGGATATTAGCCGAGCGATCTTCCGTGTAAGCCAGGTACTCTTCCTTTAAAAAATCTATGACCCTGTCAAGCTCTTCAGCACATGTAACCGGAACAAAAGGTTCTCCATCAACGCTAATCATGTAAGCATTGGTATAAAAGGAAGCCAGCTGCCGTATCCTTGCCTGCACTGTTTCCGGAGCGGGGTCAAAGCCCGGTCGAAGTTCCCTGACCAGGACGATATCCTCTTCAAGCTCCAATTCAAGACCATGCAGATCTGAACAGCGTTTAGTTAAATCTTCGACAAATAGCTCCACGTCACGGGCATTATCAACGGCACCAAGCTCTAGTTCGCCCATAGAAACAATATAAAGATGACTGCTCGTGAAGTGATGCAAGCCGAGAACAGCGAGAAGTAAAATTGCAGAGCCAAGCATAAAGTAGGAACAGCGATTTTTACACGCTTTAATTAAGCCCCATCGCATGAGGTTATCCTTTCCTTATTGCAAAATGGCTTCTATTAATAATCACAAAATTATTTTAACACATTTTTAAATTTTTAGCACAATAGTTTTCAGACTACTATTTATTTTTCACCTTACCTTGAATTTGTCCTGTTCCGGGCATATAATCATAAGAGTGATTTTATAAACTGTCACATGAGGTGCTCCATGCTCGGTAACTATGTAAATACTATAGCAATAATCGTCGGAACAATCCTGGGCCTATTAATCCACAAGGGGTTAAAGGAAGATTATAAAGATACCATGATGCAGGCAATCGGCCTTTCGGTTCTCTTTATAGGCGCCGCAACTGCTTTAAATGGCCTGCTTGATCCTGAAAGTGAAGCGATCCTCTTCATAATAAGCCTGGTAATTGGCGGCGTCGTCGGTGAGATGCTTGGCCTGGACGGTGCATTGAACAGGCTGGGGCAGTTTTTGCAAAACCGGGTCGGCAGGGGAGACCATAATGTTGCCCGGGGGTTTGTCACCGCCAGCCTGATCTTCTGTGTGGGAACAATGGCCATAATCGGTTCGCTGGAAAGCGGCCTGCGCGGAAATTATGACATGCTTTTTGCCAAATCAATCCTTGATGGTGTTACTTCTATGATTTTAGCCACTACCCTGGGTATAGGGGTGGCCTTTTCTGCAGCAGCGGTATTCATTTACCAGGGGGCCATTATTGTTTTTGCCGGCACCCTGGAACCAATCTTAACCATCCAGGTTATCCGGGAGATTTCTATTATCGGGGGAATCCTTATTTTTGCCATCGGCCTGAATATGCTCGAAATAATTAAGGTAAGAACCGTAAACCTGCTGCCGGCCGTGCTGGTCCCTATTCTTTATTACTTTATTGTCTTTCCCCTGTATAAACAAATTTTTTAATAAGATCTAAAAAAACAAGTGCGATAAGAGTAATCAAATGCTGTGAATGGTTATTGCCCCGGGACAGTTTTTTTGTTAATATATAACTAAATATACATATAGACACGGAGGGCTTATTGTGGCAAATAATATATACAACCTGCAGGCTGATACACTAAAAGCTATCGCTCACCCGACCAGGATTGAGATTCTTCAGCAATTACAGCAGGGTGAAAGGTGTGTCTGTGAAATTTTTCCTGCACTAAATATTGAGCAGCCTAATGTTTCAAGGCACCTTTCAATCTTAAAGAAAGAAGGCATCGTTTCGTCCAGAAAAGAAGGCTTAAAAGTAATATACCGGGTAAATGACCAGAGAATATTTAAAATACTCGACCTGGTTACAGAGATGCTAAAAGAACACTGGGATAGCAGGAAAGAAGCCTTTGCTTAAGGACTAAATATTAAGTAGCACCAGAATAGGAGGGACCAATATGGATATTAAGGTTTTAGGGACCGGTTGCCCGAAATGCAACAAGCTTGAAAAACTAGTTAAAGAAGTAGTTCAGGAAACGGGCTCTGATGCTGCAGTTGAAAAAGTGTCAGATGTTAATCAAATTGCAAAGGCGGGTGTCATGCTTACTCCTGCCTTGATGATTGACGGCGATATCAAGGCGGCCGGCAAGGTTCCGTCCAAGCAGGAATTAACCAAAATGATCAGCGGCAGTTAAATGGAACTAGCATTTATAATAATTAGACGGAGGAAGAATCAATGAGAATGCTGGCAGAATTTTTCCCGGAGTTTGTTGAAAAACTTGACGAAATTGATGAGATGTATAAAGAAAAGCGGACAATTGATGAAAAAACTTACCAGTTTATCTGTTTTGCCCTTTCCATTAAGGCCCGTTCAAAGCCATGTGTGCTCAAGCACTTTAAAGAAGCGCTTGAAGCAGGAGCTACAGTAAAAGAACTTTCTTACATCTTCGCTTTGGTCATGCGAGAAGCTGCAGGAGCAGATGACTGCTGGACCCATGAAGTGTTGGGTGACTGGCAGGAGATTGTAGCCGGAAATGTAGACTGCGATTGTAAGCAGTAGTAATTAAAAAGGCTATTACAGTTAAGGCACGCTACAAAGGAAGCGGCTCAAATCTTGAACCGCTTCCTTTCATTTATTTCCAGGCTTTATATCCGGTTTAAGTATTGCCTCCCGGTATCATTTAAGGATAAATTAAGCCAAAGATTAACCCGGATATTGTAGCCATAATGACGACTAAAGCTACAAATATAATGGTATTTTTTGTTCCCAGCACACTACGAATAACCAGCATATTGGGCAGGCTTAAAGCAGGACCCGCAAGGAGCAGGGCCAGGGCCGGGCCATTGCCCATTCCCGAGCCAATTAAACCCTGCAGGATCGGAACCTCGGTCAGGGTAGCAAAATACATAAATGCACCAATTACTGAAGCAATCACATTGGCCTGCAATGAGTTACCGCCAACAAGAGACTCAATGTAATGGGCGGGAATTAAACCGGCATCCGATTCCGGCCTGCCCATTAATAAACCGGCAACTAAAACCCCGGCAAACAGCAGGGGTAAAATCTGCTGCGAAAACTCCCAGGTAGTTTCTACCCAGCTTTGCCTCTCTTCGCCATCAAACCATTTAACCAGGATGTAAGCAAGAACAGCCAATAATCCTACTACCAGGTACCATCTGGCTGCATAAATCGCGGCCCATAAACCAACTGCTCCTTCCGGAAGCCCCCAGGCTGCAAATATTAAGATAAAGACAAGCGTGGCGAAAAATCCAATATTCTGAAGTGGCGAACGCTTTTCTTCCTCATCATCGCCCTGATCCATGCAGGCCTGCATCCTCTCTTCTTCTTCCTTTCGGCAAAGATAGGCCATAAATAGACCGATAATTATGGCAAATATTACTGCTCCGACAGCCCGGGCTACTCCCAGTTGCCAGCCTAAAACCCTGGCCGTAAGGATTATCGCCAGGACATTGATGGCCGGGCCCGAGTAAAGGAAAGCTACAGCCGGGCCAATACCGGCACCGCGCTGATAAATACCTGCAAAAAGCGGTAAAACTGTGCAGGAGCATACTGCTAAAACTGTCCCCGATACCGAGGCAACGGAGTAAGCAATCCATTTCTTTGCCCCTCCGCCAAAATATTTCATTACGGCACCCTGTGAAATAAAATTTGCAATGGCACCGGCAATAAAGAAAGCAGGTATCAAGCAGGTCAGAACATGTTCACGGGCATAGTATTGAAGCATGTAAAAGCCTTCCATGATTGCATCCTGTATATGCGGGCTATCAAATGGAATAAAAAAAACAGCCAGGAAAACCGCTGCAATAATTAATAGCTTTCTCCACTCTTCCATATCCAGATATCATCCTCTCCTGAAAAATCTGCAAACTATATACTTTTATATGCATATAGTAACATAAGGTGCGTGCACAGGCAACACTTTCAACAACTTATCCTATTTAAATTTTTAAATATCTATCCAGACTATATAGCTTAGCACTGCCCAGCCTGCAATTTAAAATTCCATTTGTTTAATATCCTGAACTAGGCTAACATAAAAGCAGGTGAAGCGATCCGGTCAATATTGCATATTATAATGGCGAGGTGTATAGCATGATAACCTATATTAAAAAACTGGTTTTCCTGGCTGCTGCTTTCCTCACCCTGTTATTCATAATATTTATAATTAACCAGACCAGCCAGGTATATAACCTGGCTGCCGGTGTTCATCCACTGCTGGGCCAGTTCATCCTTATACTGCTTTTGATTATCTATGCAGCAGCCCTAATAATCCCCCTGGCATCAATCTTTTCGAAACCTACAACCCTCCTGCCCCCTGTTGACACAAAAAGCAAAGAATACACAGAGTATATAGAAAAGCTGGCTAAACGTTTAAAAAACAATCAGCACCTTGACCGCAGCACCATAAGCGCAGATGATCTGTCAACCATAGATACGGCAATAAAAAGCTTAAACGCAAAAGCTGATGAACAGATCAAGTCTGCAGCATCAAATGTTTTTGTCATGACAGCCATATCACAATACGGCGCTTTGGATGCCGTGATTGTGCTGTTGGCACAGTTTAAAATGATCTGGCAGGTAACCCTGCTTTACAATCAGCGCCCCACGCTGCGGGAATTAACCTACCTCTACAGCAATGTTTTTGCCACCGCTTTTCTGGCAACCCGCCTTGAAAACCTCGATCTGTTGGAAGACCAGTTGGAGCCGGTTATCGCTTCGGTTATGGGCAGCTCACTTTCATCCCTGACCCCGGCTTTTAATACCGCCGCCAATATCATCACCAATTCGATTATCCAGGGTTCAGCTAATGCATACCTGACCCTGAGAGTTGGGGTGATCACCAAAAATTACTGCGCCTCCCTGGTGCGCCAGGAAAGAAACAGGGTCCGGCGAATTGCTGCCGTTCAGGCGGCAGCACTACTGGCCACGGTTTTAAGTGAATCCACTTATAAAGTGAGCAGGGCAATAATCAGGGCTACGGCGAAAACCGGCAAAAGGCCTTTTCGTTATGGGTATGGTGTAGCCAGCAAATCATCAAAAAGAACCTGGGATGCCGGGAAAACAACTTTACAAAAGAGTGAAGACCTGGCCAGGCGCCTCGGAGGCGCCTTAAAAGACAGCAGTCGCAAGCTAAAACTTTATTTTGTCAAACCGGATCCTGAAGATAATGAATGATTTTTTTTACTGGGCACAGCTTCCCTATAAGTAAATTCCTAACATTGCTTGTCCGGCTAAATAACAGTACAATAATAAATGCTGAAAAGAAAAGCTATTACTACATTTTTCTAAAGTGAGGAAGTCACAACATGAGGTTTAATAATGCTCCGGTTGGCATTATCCATTTTGATAAAAATGGCGTTATAACTGATTGCAATGATAGCTATACAAGAATTGCCGGTACCTCCAGGGATGCAGTAATCGGTTTAAATTTGCTTGACCTGCCTGACAAAAGAATCGCCACGGCCGTACATAAAGCTTTCCGGGGTTACAAGGGAACGTTTGAAGGTAAATACAAATTTACCACATCAGGAAAAGAAACCTACCTTTGGGCCCAGTTCTCCCCGGTCAGCGAAGATAATCCCGGAGCCGGGTTTATTGGCACGATCGAAGATATATCGGAGCGTAAACAAGTTGAAGAAAAGGTTCGTGCCAAGCAGTTTCGGGATAATCTGACAAACTTATATACCCGCTCCTACCTGTTTGAAGAAATGATGCGTTTAAATACATCCAGGCAGCTACCAATCAGTATAATCCTGGCTGATCTGGGTGGATTGAACATGGTAAACAACGCTTTTGGCAGCACTGCGGGAGATAAAATGCTGACAATCGCCGCCGAGGTCCTTAAAACCACTTTTCGCTCTGAAGATATCTTGGCCCGCCTTGAAAGTGACAAGTTTGCCATCCTCCTGCCGCAAATCAATACTGAAGAAACAAATTTTTTGATTAATAGAATCGCTGAAAACTCTGATGGGCTCTCAGTTGAAAAAATCCCCCTGACATTTACCGTAGGCACTTCAACAAAGCAGGAGCTGGAGCAAGACATTATAACGGTCTTAAATGAAGCAGAGGCTGACTTATATAAAAATAAACTTCTTGCAAAAAACAACGGTATGAATAAAACCATAAATAAAGTTATGCAAATTCTTTCAGAAAAAGGCTACGAATCAGTGGAGCATCTTGAGAAAATGAAAGAGATGGCCAGGCAGATAGGGGAAAAACTAAAATTATCAGAAACAGAACTGGAACGCCTGGATACTGCAATAACTGTCCATGATATCGGCAAAATTTCTATCTCGGAACAACTGCTGGCCAAGGATAAAACGTTAACCAAAAACCAGTGGGAAGTGGTTATGAGACATCCCGAAACAGGTTATAGGCTTCTCGAGGGAACAGAAGAAATGGCCTATGCAGCATATGATGTATTAGCCCACCATGAACACTGGGACGGAAAAGGTTACCCACAGGGTTTAAAGGGATCTGATATTCCTATTAACTCCAGGATAATTGCCATTGCCGATGCTTATGAAGTCATGAGCAGCGGCAGGCCATACAAAAAGGCAATGACCCCGGAGCAGGTTGTCGCCGAATTAAACCGGTGCTCGGGAACCCAGTTCGATCCCGAACTGGTCAAAATAGCGGTCGAAATTATCAATAGCCGTAATAAGCCTGAACCTTCAGCCCAGGGCACTGGCGGTGAAAAATCATAGTAGGCAGCCGGCCTCTTGCCATAATTCGCCCTGGCATCTAAACTTAAAATGAAGCCTGATTTTAAAAGGTGGTTCAACCAACTATGAGTTCCAGGGCAGTACTGCGCTTTTATGCCGAGCTAAATGATTTCCTGCCTCCGGAAAAAAGGCAAACTGCTTTTAGCCACAACTTTTTCGGCCGGCCATCTGTAAAAGATATGATTGAATCACTCGGTGTCCCCCATACAGAAGTTGACCTGATTCTCGCAGGAGACCAGTCGGTTGACTTCAATTACCGGGTAAATGATGGCGACCGGATCAGCGTTTTCCCCATGTTTGAAGCGATTGATATTTCAGAAGTTCTGAAAGTACGGCCGGAACCTCTGCGCGAGCCTCGCTTTGTTCTTGATACACATTTGGGCAAGCTGGCCAATTACCTGCGTATGCTCGGTTTCGATACCCTCTATCAAAACAATTACGATGATGAAACCCTGGCCCGGATCTCGGCAGAACAGGGGCGAATTTTGCTAACCCGCGATCGGGGTCTGCTCAAACGATCCTTAGTAACACACGGATACCTGGTTCGGGCTGATGATCCTTATGAGCAGGTTAAAGAGGTTCTACAGCGCTTTGATTTACATGATGCATTTAAACCCTTCCGCCGCTGCATGCGCTGTAACGGTGAGCTCTTTGAGACCGCCTTTGAGGAAGTCAAAGAACAGGTGCCTCCGAGGGTCCGCAAGTTTGCCTGCGAATACAAACGCTGCTCGGAATGCGGACAGGTCTATTGGAAAGGATCACATTACAAAGCAATGAAAGAATTCATAGGAGAACTTTAACCCCTGGCGCAGAAGCCGGAAGCAGGAACAACCCTGCTTCCGGATCTTACCTGCCGTTACAATAATGTTGCAATTTGGGGCTCGGTTTCACGATAAGCCAGGTAACTAAAAGCGTTATGTTCTTGTTCAAGCTGCGATCGACTCTGCTTTACTCTTCCTTCTTCTTTCCCAGGCATAGAAAATAACTGCAAAAATAAAAGTCTGGGCGATAATTTCCGGCAGCCCAACCGCTGCTTCCTGCAGCATGACCACGAACGATTCAGGCACAGCAAACATGGCCGGTATAACTTTCAAGCCGAAAAGCAGGCCAAAAAGCTTTAGCCAGCCTAACCTCCCCGACAGGTAGGTATCGTAGAAAGGATATAGCAGCAGCGCCAGGATAGCACCCCTGAAAATCTGACCAAAGAAAACGGCAGCCACCATGCCGATGCTTTCCAAGTCCCGCCACAGGGCAAAAGCTTCCATGGTTGCCAGGGCTTCTTCGTAGCCGGATATCTCGTAAAACAGGGAACCGACAATCATGTAAACAAACATGTGGATCAGGGTAAACCTAAATGTATAACCCCGCAACCATTTAGAAGTAGCTGTTTCTGTCAATAAACCGCTGCAGCTGCATTCAACTTTTCCTGCAAATCCAATACTTTTTCGTTCCCAGCTTAAGAAAAGGAGAGATAAAAGCATGGCCTGGATCAGTCCTGCCGCCAGGACCATGATATGCTCAACCAGCGTAGTGTGAGTGTAGATCATGCCTTCGATACTGCCCGGTTTAGGTTCCAGGTTCCCCAGTAAAGCTATGCCCCACAGGGCACAGACCAGGATAGCAAATCCGCGTTTCCCTTTTACGATCAAATCATAGAAAGGATACAAAACCAGGGCTATAAAAAAACCACGCAGCGCCTGGGTTACAGGTTCAGCCAGGTCCAGGTTGTAGGGCTTGAAAAAATCAAGTGCTACCCTGCTTTCTGCAGGCAGGGCATTCTGCAAGAGCAGAAACAGTGAACCCACGGCAAAGTAAAGCAGCAAGTAAAGCAGGGTGAAACGGCCTGCATAAGTCCAGAAATTCTTTTCATTTATCCTATTCATCTATACTACCTCCTTCATCTTTTTGAATACTCCAGGAATAAATAGCTTCACCTGCGTTCATCAGGAAGCTCATGATTGACTGGTTAGAATTTGAGCCGAATGTACCGGCATTAACCAGCATAGCCAGCCCGTGGGTGAAAATCCAGGTATACTGGATCACAGCCTCCTGCCCTGAGCTTTTCAGCTCTTTCAGGGCTTTGCCCTCTTCACTGTCTTCACCAAATTCCGTTAAAAACGACTCTCGCATCCCTTCTCCATTCTCCAGGTCCAGCCGGTCAGGACTTTCCAGGTAAAGAAAACGGAACAGTTTTTTTTCATCCCTGGCAAAGACAACATAACCAAAGGCAA
>SLBE01000009.1 GCA_007126465.1 Syntrophomonadaceae bacterium
ATTATGAGCTTTCTTTGATTTTCACGGTACGGCTCTTCAGTTCATCCACTTTTGGCATTTCAATCCGCAGAACTCCATTCTTTATGCTGGCCTCAACTTCATCAGTTTTGATTGGCGCAGGGAGCTTAAAGCTGCGGTAGAACTTGCCACCGGTGCGCTCCTGCCAGAGCAGATCGCCGTCGCCCGGCTCCAGTTTTACCTCACCCTGGATGGTCAGGGTATCATTGTTGGTTGTTACTTCCACATCGTCAATCTCTACTCCAGGCAGGTTAACCAGCGCCACCAGAGATCCCTCTGTATTGTAGAGATCTACCGCGGGGAAAGCACCCTGCCCATCTGTGGGCCAGTTGCGGAAAAATGCATCTGCAAAGACCTGATCAATACCGGAACGGAAACGATCAAGTTCGCCACTTGGATTCCTTCTTACCAAATCTCTCATAGCTATCCCTCCCAATATTTAGGTTAATATTAGCACTCTCTCTTGGCGAGTGCTAATTATATTATGCAAACTAAATTAGCTGTGATCAAGCCTCAATTTTAACTGCTTCAAGCAGTTAGTTCCTATATTTAGTTATTAGCGGATAATAAGTTTGTATTTCTCACTTATACTCATTTTTTCTTCTATATTCTTTTACAAATGTTTATGACTGGCGTGGCCAGAAGATAAGCGTAAGAAAAAGCCAGCATGCAAAAAAGCCGCTCAGTAAAACTGCTGCATGTATCATATGCATAGAGACGTTCGCAGGATCAAAGGGTGGATCGGACATAGATCCTATCAGGGTAATAACCCAGCTTATAGGTAAAAAAATGAAACCGAGGCCGAAAGTGAACCATCTCTTCTTGGAAACAGTGAAAATGGCGCCGCCAATCAGCACTATTGGTATAGCTCCCAGGGAAATTAAGCCGATAGCATAAAGGCCATACCAGCCATTAACAAAGGCAATGAAAAAAGCAATGAGAACTAAAAGGAGAAATAGGCTGACACCTTGTATGAAATATTTACGATCCTTTCTGTCACGGTTATTTCCTTCAAATGAGGGTAAGGGTTCAGGAGGCGTGTAATTATTTTGCATTGAAGCTTTCTCCTCTCAAATTATGGGCATCTTTGGAGATGATGATTAGAGATAATAAGTAAGTATACTGGAATTTGACATTGCCTTAAATATAAATGGAGCGGGTGATGGGAATCGAACCCACGTATCCAGCTTGGAAGGCTGGGGCTCTACCATTGAGCTACACCCGCTTATGAAGAAGAAGTTATGACAGGGCATAGCTGCCCTGTTTTTCCTATACAATAATATAAACTTTTTGCGCTCACAATGCAAGTATTTTTAAAAAGTGAAAATTATCTCTGACACCTTTTTCACTTTTTAGCAGGTGCGGTCGAGCAGCTCGACCAGTTCCAGGACCTGGCGGTTTTCCTGGAGCAGGCCTTCGCGGCAGAAGGGGCAGGCTGTAACTATAGCTGCATCTTCTGCCAGTTCGGCCAGCCTGCGGCGGGCAATGGCAGCGGCTGTGTCGGGGTAGGATAGCTGGAACATAGCTCCCCCACCGCAGCAGCGTGTTTTTTCGCCGGAAGAGCTTGCCTCATGCAGTTCCAGGCCGGGGATTTTATTTATTATTTCCCGGGGCTCCGCTGTTTTTTGGGCAGCCCTGGCCCAGATGCAGGGGTCATGGTAGCTGACTTTTTTCATATCAGCCCGGCCCGGTTTCAGGCGCCCTTCTTTAAGCAGTCCCAGGAAATAAGCAGGGGCATCAATTATTTCAAGTGGCAGCTCCAAACCCCATTCCGGGTAATGCCCGGTAAAAGTCAGCCAGCATTCGGGGCAGCCGGTAACCATGGTGGAAGCTCCGCTTTCTTTCATTTTTCGCAGGTTTTCCTCTGCCAGCCGGCGGGCCAATTCTTCATCGCCCCATATTTCAGCCGGGTAGCCACAGCAATCTTCATCAATCATCTGGTAGGAAAGGCCGGCTTTGCTGAATAGCGACCTGGCTGCTTCAATAGAGGCGGGATTGTTAGCCATCGAAGTGCAGCCTGCATAGTAAAGAATCTCTGCACCTTTTTCCCCGCAGACAGCAGTTTCATTTTTTTGTCCGTAAGGACTGCCATAGTTTTTCAGGTTGGCCAGGTATGGTTCTACCTGCGGCAGCCTGGCTCCGCCTGCCTTTGCAGCAAGGCGGGCGTTTATTAGCTCATCGCAGAGAGATAGTTCGGCAAAGGGACAGTGAATGGTGCAGCCGCGGCAGCTCAGGCAGTGAGAGACAGCATCCAAAACTTCCTCATCCCAGTCAAGCTGTTCTTTCTGCAGCATGGCTGCCAGCCTGGCTTTGCCGGCCGGGGCGACCGCTTCGCGACCGGTCACCTGCAGTACAGGACATTCACAGCGGCAGATGTTGGGACAGAGGGCACAGTTAAGCAGTTCTTCCATATTTACTTTTCCCATTGCTGCACCTCCTCCAGGCCAAGTTTACCGGGATTCATAATACCATTTGGGTCCAGGGCCGCTTTAACCTTTTTTAACACTTCCAATCCCCGGCCGTGCTCCTCTTCCATCCAGGCCCCGCGGTGCAGGCCGATTCCGTGGTGGTGGGATATGGCAGCGCCTTCATCAAGGCAGGCTTTCATTGCTGCCCGCCATATACTTTTATAGTAACCAATCTTATTTTCCCCTGGAAAGCCAACCACAGTCATATAAAGGGCCGCTCCCTCCGGGTAAACATGAGACCAGTGGCCTGAAGCCATCATCGTGCCTTCCTCCGACAGGATGGCCTTTTGCATGGCCTGGTAGGTTGAATGTGCATTGTGCCAGTTAGTTGTTACTTCGATCGTATCGAGAACAGCACCTTTTTGCAGCAGCCTGGAAGCCGCACTGACATTAAACCTGGTTTCCAGCCAGTGTTCAACAAAATCCGGGCCGGCATCAACTGCGCCCTGGCCGGAAACTATTTGATCAACCACGCCTGCCTCCGCCGTTATGATAGGCTCGGCTCCTTCAAAAAGCAGGATCAGCCCCGGGCGCTTGTCCCCCAGCTCGGGGAAATGATTGCCTGTTTCCTGGGCATCGTAAAGCCGGACCACCGCCGGACGGGTTCCCGCCCTGATAAATTTACGGATAGCTTCCAGGCCATCAGCCAGGTTATCGAAGGTATAGGTGGCAAAGTGGCGCTTTTCGGGCAGGGGCCAGATGCGCAGGTCAGCAGCGGTAATTACGCCTAAAACACCTTCGGAGCCAACCATTAAAAGATCGGCTCTCGGGCCTGTTGCCGCCCGGGGCACGCTGCGCCCGCTAAAAATAGTGCCATCAGACAATACTGCTTCCAGGGAAACAACAATATCTTCAATTTTACCGTATCGGGTGGAAAACTGCCCGGCTGCCCGGCAGGCCAGCCAGCCGCCGACAGTAGAGCAGCGCAGGGATTGTGGGAAATGGCCACCGGTATAACCGTTTTGATTAAGATATTCCTCATAGAGAGCACCATTCATGCCGCACTCGACAGTAACCAGCTGGTTTAATTCGTCCAGCTTCCGGGCCCGGTTCATTTTCTTTAAGTCAAGCATAATACCGCCCTGCAGCGGAACTGCGCCACCGAGGGCACCTGAGCCTTCACCATAGGGGACGACAGGTATTTTTTTCTCGTTGGCCAGGGCCAAAATCCGGGATACTTCTTCTGTTGTGTTCGGCCAAACCACCAGCTGGGGCAGGGCAGGAACTGCTCCTTCCAGCATCCAGATACTGCTGATTGGCCAATAATCACGGCAGGTTGACAGAAGATCTATTTCCCCGGAAGAAATATTATCTGCTCCGACTATGTCAGCCGCATTTTCTCTAAATTTATCAATCACCGCCTGTTTGACCTTACCCTGCTGCAGAATTGTTTTCACCCGGCTCACTATTTAACCCCCATTTCAATCCACACTTAGGATTAGAATAATACCCGGGTTCACAACCCCGGGCATACTTTTAAGCAGTTCCGCAAAAAGAGTTCTACCTGTTAATAATATCTTCGATCAAGCTTTCTTTTTCCAGTATCTCCACAAATACCGGAACCAGCTTTGGATCGAACTGCCTGCCTGCACAGCCCTTGATTTCATCAACAATTTGCTCGAGCGTCATAGCCTTCTTATACGGCCTGCCGCTGCTCATAACTTCAATAGCATCAACAATTTTGATGATCCTGGCCAAAAATGGAATTTCACTACCTTTTAGCCCCTCGGGATAACCGCTCCCATCCCAGTTTTCATGATGATATAGTATTTCCTTGGCTACGTTGGAATATTCTTTTGCTGCACTGGCAATCCGGTAACCCGTTTCCGGGTGCTTTCTAATAATTTCCCAGTCTTTATTGGTTAATTTTTCCCTTTTAACAAAGATTCCTTCCGGCACATTTATCATACCGATATCATGCAAAGTGGCCAGCAGTATAAGTCTTTCAATTTCAGTATCAGGCAGTTTTACCTTATCCGCTGCAAGGAGGGATATCTCTTTAATACGCCTGGCATGTTCGCCGGTTTCATGACTGCAATCAGAAAGAGTTTTAAGGAGGGCATTAATAGTTGCATTCCTTGCATCGCTGCTTTCACTTAACTTGTGGGTATACATCCTGTCCTCGGCTTCCTTGAGGTAGTCCTCAAGGCTCCGACCCATCCCGGCTTTTGTAGCCGACCCCACAGACATGGAAATGGGCAGCGCATTATCATAAGTATTGCGGCACTCATTGATTATTCTTTCACTGATGGCAACTGCATCTTTTTCAGAAGTAAGCGGCAGCAAAACAACAAATTCATCTCCGCCCCAGCGGGCCAGGATATCATTGTCACGACAAACCCGCCTCAGAAGGTCTGCACCGCTGGCCAGCATCTCATCTCCTACATTGTGACCGTAAGTATCATTAATCATTTTCAAGCCATTAAAGTCGATCATGATAATGCTGATTGGCAGCTTTGATTCTCGATCAACGTTGATCATTGCTTCTTCCAGGTAGGCACGGTTATACAGTCCGGTTAAAGAATCGTGATAGCTTAAATACTTAACTTCTTCGTCCCTTTGCTGTTTGTTCTTCAGGTTGGCACGCCAGATCCTGACGGTGACCATCCAGGACACCATGAGCACAGCTATACAGGCAGATAGAATCCAGAGCAGGGCTGCTGTTAAACGCTGCTCCCCGGCTAACCTCTGGTTAATATGATCGTTCATAATGTCTGCCAGGTTTTCAGTCGCGAGGATGATGTTCAGCTGGTTTCTGGTATAAATCCAACCGGCTAGTAGCTCAGAAGCTGCACTTCTCTCGCCACGGGCCACCAGTTCAAGGACTTCTCGCTCTATAGCATCAAGTTCCTGGCGGTACACCTCGACATCATTAATTTCAGCCTGGGCCTCAGGTGTAGAAACAAGCTCTGGGATACGAGCAAAAAGGGTGTTAAGCCTTTCCCGGTAATCATTATATTCAACTTCCCATTTCAGATCTCCCGTGGCGGCAGCCATATTAGCTGCCATTTCCAGGCTTTTCGTATACTGTAAAAGCTCTCCGGAAACCCTTTGAATGGCAAGTTCCTGCCTCTCAAAAGACTTAATCATTTCATTAGATCGAACTAAATTCCAGGCCAGCAAAACAATTAAAAATACAGTAACCACAAAGGATACAACAAACCAGGGGTTAATAAATAGTTCTTCTGCTATCCTGCCGGTTTTTACTTTACCCTTAAGCTTCATAGAAAACTCCGTTAAATTAATTATTCAGCCAGCCATTGATCAACCGTTTCAATATTTTCACTAACCCAGCGCTCAGCAGCTTCTTCTGCACTCAGACCTTCTTCACTAAACCAGAGCATAACTTGCTCCATGTCTTCTGCTGTCCAGTAGAAATTATCAAGGAATTTATATACCTCGGGCATATCATCCTCTAATCCCTGCCGGACAATCGTGCCGATATATTCTGCTTCACCAAATACGCTTTCCGGATCATCCAGGTATTTTAAGTCCCAGCGGGCGAACTTCCAATGCGGTGTCCAACCGGTCACAGCTATCCAGCGTTCTTCCTCATAGGCTATTTCCAGGGCTGAAGTCATAGTTAAGTCACTGCCGTAGACAAGCTCAAACTGGTCAAGGCCATATATTTCCATCGCTTCATCTGTGCTGGCCATCAGGCCTGCTTCCGGATCTATGCCAATGATCTTATAATCAAATTCTTCTGCATAGCTTTTCAGCTCTTCTATAGATTCAATCGGTACATAAGCAGGCACCACCAGGCCCATCTCTACACCTTCCAGGTTAGGGCCCAGGAACTCAATATCATCCTTGACTGCCTCATAGTAATGCTGCTGTAAAGTTGGCAGCCAGGCTGCCACCATGGCATCCTGGTCTCCTGCAGCCACTGATTCCCACATGGAAACAGCAGTGACAGATAGAAGTTCACAGTTGTAGCCCAGTCTGTTTTCAATTACTGCTTTTACGACATGAGCGCTTGCTATCTCTGATACCCAATCTACATAAACTATATTTACCGTTTCCAGCTCTTCCGGTTCAGGCTCTTGGTCCTGCACCTCTTCATCTGTACATCCCGCCAAAACAAGCAGGCAGGCAAAGAGGCAAAAGGCAAAGAGGTAAACAAAAAAAAGCAGGTAATCGCTTTTACTGAAATACTTATAAATATAAGACAACAGCGCCCCCCCAGGCTAATGAGAAAAGTGAATTTAGATATAAAAAGTGAAATTTAGATATACTTACCTGTATTAGATAAATATCCTATTCGCTATATATCGTCTAAAACCTTTTTTATCTTTGATTATTTGAATAATTTACTGAAGGCTCTTTAATAGTCTGTTTTGCCGTGCGAATAGCATTCCATAAAAGGTAAGCGACCAGGGCAAAAGAACCAAGGTAATCGATATAGTAAGTTAAATAATGGCCCGGAGCAATTGC
>SLBE01000257.1 GCA_007126465.1 Syntrophomonadaceae bacterium
CCAACAGCATTCGTCGGTGGCACATAAGCCGGCATGGCATGAAAAAAATTAACCTGGAATGGATGAACCCCGAATTTGGGTGGCATTTCAAACTCTTTATTGCCATGGGCTAACAACGCATTCCTGGTTAAAGCAAGGGTATCATCCAGGGTCAATCCGGCATTTTTAACTTCCTCTGTACTTAAGTGCAGCATTTCTTTGCCGATCTTTAAATTATCGGCAATCATTTCGAGTTCTTTGTCGTGATCCATAAGATTCCTCCGGTATACAGGTATTGGTAAAAACTAAACTTGCAAGTGAAATCATGGTCCTTGTGTTTCATCTTGAGCTATACAATATAAAAAGCTTAATTCTTTATTTGACTTAAAGTTGTGATATCCTCTTATTTTGCACGCAGCGATCAGAGAGCGAAGGCTTTCTATAACGGTATAAAATAATAACTCCCGGCGGAAGGTTGAAGCTAAACCGCTGCAGTTTCAGCCTAAACGATCAGCGAGCGTAGTATTCTGAAGCATGCTGGGCAGTTAAATTACTTTTTATAATGCACTTAACTGCCGCATCTATTATAATGGAACCATGCTTTTATATTCGCACCAGGGAGGAATTTATTTGGCGAAAAAAAGAGTATCGGTGGTCCGCTATGAAGAACCATATAGATCATTGGAGAAAGCGGTGATCGATTGCGAAGGACTAAGCCATATTTCTGCCGGATCCAAAGTATTTATAAAGCCGAATATTGTATTCTGGACAAAGGCCTGCACTTTTCCCAAGTGGGGTGTAATAACCACTTCCAGGGTAGTTGAAGACATGGTTGCTCTGTTAAAAGAGCACGATGTTGACGATATCACTATCGGCGAAGGCATTGTCGCAGATCCCGAAGATACGGAAACTCCCAGGGATGCATTTGAATCTCTGGGTTATGAGAAATTAAAGCAGCGTTATGGAGTTAAAGTAATTAATATAATGAAGCGTCCTTTCCGGAAAGTGGACCTGGGTGACGGGATCAGTCTTAGGTATAACAGCGACCTGTTGGAAAGCGACTTTTTGGTTAACCTGCCGGTTATGAAATCCCATAACCAGACTGTAGTCAGCCTGGGCATGAAAAACCTTAAAGGTACGATTGATATCGCTTCCAGGAAAAAATGCCACAGCGCCGATCCCGGACGGGATTTGCATTTTCATGTTTCAAAAATAGCTGAGCCGATGCCACCTTCGTTAACAGTAATTGACGGTATTTACAGTCTTGAAAAAGGCCCGGCTTTTGACGGTAAAATGAGGCGCAGCAACCTGTTAATTGCCTCGGCAGACATGTTGTCAGCGGACCTGGTAGGCTCTTCGATTCTCGGTCACGAACCGGCTTCCGTCGGACATTTAAGGTATGCTGCAGAGAGGTGCGGGCGTCCGCTTGATCTATCTGATATTGAAATTATAGGTGAAAAAGTTGAGAATGTTGCTTCATACCATGACTATGATTTCGAATATGCCCGTAATGAAAAAGGAGAAATGCCAAAAGCGTTAGCCAGACAAGGAGTGGAAGGGTTGTTTTACCGCAAATTTGATCAGACAATGTGCACTTACTGTTCTGCTCTAAATGGCCTTATCTTAACTGCTATTCGCCAGGCCTGGCAGGGCGAACCCTGGAACAATGTTGAAGTTTTAACCGGTAAAACAATGGAGCCTTCTAAAGGCATGGGCGCAACGATCCTTATTGGCCAATGCATGTATCGAAAGAACAAGGATCACCCCGATATTCAGAAAATGTTTGCCGCCAAAGGCTGCCCGCCGGTGCCCGAAGATATTGTCGATGCTTTAAATGAGGCGGGAATTGGTGCCGATTCAGCTTTGTTTGCCCAGGCGGAAAAGCTGCCCGGTTTTTTTATGAGCCGCTACGAAGGTAATCCTGATTTTGATCAATCTTTTTTCCAGGTTAATTAATTAAGGTTTGTAACTGCCCGGCCTGCTTAAGAAAACTTCGTTCGCTGATTATTTAGGCAGGAAATGCAGCGGCTTAGCTTCAACCATACGCCCGGGTTGCCCTCGCGATAAGCTCATCCGGAGCTCTCGCCCGGTGGCCGACCTCCTGGCGGCCAACCCGCTTCAGGCCTCGCTTCACCGGCATTTCCATGCCTGCACTTTACGCTTGTTCCAGTTTCCTTAAGCAGGCCGGGCATTAACAATCGATACAGGCTGAATGGTTACCAGGGATTTAGGAAAAAAGGATTAACCAGGCAATATGTTGAATGGTATTATACTTAAATTGGTGCAGAATTTCTATTTTTTATTAGTACTATTTGCGATCTTGCTTTTTAAATAGGCTGGCCGGTAAAGATATCGGAATACATGGTGAAAAATATGCAGCTACCTAACAAATTAAGATTACCATTCAAAGGGTTACTGGTTTTATTGTTTCTCTTGATCATTATTACCCTGCTCTATATATTTGTGCTTCTTCCATCAATTCGCGACGATATCTACCAGGAAAAAATGCTGCATACCAGGGAAATGATTGATGTCGGTATTTCAGTCCTGGAACATTATCATCAGATGGAACAGCAGCAGGTTTTTACCAGCGAAGAAGCTCAGGAAAATGCAGCAGATATGGTTCGTTCTATTCATTATGGAGAAACCGGACTTGATTATTTTTGGATTAACGATCTTGAAGCAACAGTTATTGTTCACCCCTTCCGTCCTGACCTGGAAGGAGAGAGTGCTTATGGCTACCAGGATCCTGAAGGGCAATATCTTTTCCAGGAGTTTATCAGGGTAGCGCAGGAAGAAGGGGCCGGTCATGCAACCTATTCCTGGCAGTACTATCATTTTGACGAACGCTTTGAAGAAAAATTATCATACATTGATTTATTTGAGCCCTGGGGCTGGATTATCGGTACAGGAGTATACCTGACAGACCTGGAAGCTGTTATCGCGCAGAGAAGAAATGTAGCTGTAGGATTAGTAACCCTGTTTTTTACAATATCGGCAATCATGGTATTCTTCTATTACCGTATAAAAGCCCAGGAAGATGAGCTGCTGGAAAGTGAAGAAAAATACCGCCTTATTGCTGAAAATACTGCCGATATAATCAGTATTTTAGATTTAAACCTGCGGCATCTCTATGTCAGTCCTTCAGTCTACCGGATAAAAGGTTTTACCCCGGAAGAAGCAAAGGCGATGAATATTGAAAAGACATTAACGCCCGAATCTGCACAGAGGGCGGTAAAGCGGTTTTGCCGGAAGCTTGAGCTCGAAAAACAGAATAAAAAAGGTTCAGCTATAAGCTACCAGATTGAACTTGAAGAATACTGCAAAGACGGGTCGGTAATCTGGATGGAAAACTCGGTTTCCTTCGTGCGTGACAGCAATCGTGATCCGATTGGTATCATTGCCATATCGAGGGATATTACCGAGCGAAAACGCCAGCAGGAAACTATTGAAAAGGAACAAAAAGAAAAGTCGATAATCCTGGAAAACGTTGCCGAGCAGGTAACTTTTAAGGATACAGAATTACGCTTAATCTGGGCAAATAATGCAGCGCGAAACCGGTATAATAAGGAACCTGAGGAATATGTCGGCCATAAATGCTATGCTGTATGGTATGGAACCGATCGGATCTGTGATAACTGCCAGGTAGTCAAAGCGATAAAAGAAGGCAGGGTTTGCCAGGGTGAAGTAATATCGCCGGATGGGGAATACTGGCAGGAAACAGCCTCTCCCGTTTTCGATGATCATGGAAACGTGATGGGTGTTATCGCTACATCCCTTAATATTACCGAGTTAAAGCTGGCAGAACAGGAATTGAAAAGGTTAAATGAAGAGCTTGAGCAGCGAGTCAGGGATCGCACTTCAGATCTGTCGCAGGCAAATAAAGAGCTTTCTGCTTTTACTTACTCGGTATCACATGATCTCCGGGCACCCCTGCGCCGTATTGAAGGTTTCAGTGAAGCCGTGCTTGAAGATTATGGTGAACAACTACAAGGCGAAGTAAAAGGTTATATTGAAAGAATCATGGTTGCCAGTCATCGTATGAGTGAATTAATAGACGATATGTTAAAACTTTCCAGGGTGACCAGGCAGGAAATCAATATAGACCAGGTGGATTTAGGCAGTATGGTTGAAGCCAGGGTCAACTATTACAGGGAAGAGAATCCGGAGCGCTCAGTTAAAGCCCGTATTAAAACCGGATTGACTGCCAGGGGTGATGCTGCCCTATTGCGTATTGCCCTGGATAATCTTATTGATAATGCCTGGAAATTTACCTCAGATGAAAAGGAAGCTATAATTGATTTTGGCACAACAGTTTATGTTGACGAAACAGTTTTTTATATAAGTGATAATGGAGTCGGTTTTGATATGAATTATGCTGATAAGATTTTTGATCCCTTTCAAAGGGTTCACAGTGGTGAAGCTTATCCCGGAACAGGTATCGGCCTGAGTATTGTACAGCGCATAATTGAAAGACATAGTGGCCAGATATGGGTTGAGACTGAAGCAGGGAAAGGAACGATCTTTTATTTTACCCTGCCATAATGATCTTTTTACTTGAATGAATTAAGAATCTGATTGGAGGACAAGGTAGTGATTGATTTACGCAGCGATACTATAACTTTGCCTGATGAAACCATGCGCAGGGCAATTTATGAAGCAGAATTAGGGGATGATGTCTACGGAGAGGATCCAAATGTAAACCGGCTCCAGAAGATGGCCGCAGATCTTGTCGGAAAGGAAGCGGCAATGCTGGTGCCCAGCGGAACCATGGGCAACCAGGTTGCCATTCTTACCCACTGCAAACCCGGGACAGAGGTAATTATGGAGGCAGATTCGCATATTTATTACTATGAAGCGGCGGCTGCATCAGTTTTTGCCGGGATCCAGCCCAGGCCTCTGCAGGGACAAAAGGGAGTTTTACCGGCTGACCTAGTAGAGTGGGCTATTCGTCAGGATGATATACATCTACCTCCCACTTCTTTAATCTGCCTTGAAAATACACATAACCGGGCCGGTGGCAGGATTTTTCCCCTTGAAGAAATGAAATCTGTTTTTAATGTGGCAAAGAAACATGGTTTACCTGTTCACCTGGATGGCGCCAGGATTTTTAATGCTTCTGTTGCCTCAGGGGTTTCGGTTAAAGATTTTACAGCCTGCACTACTTCCATCCAGTTTTGTCTCTCAAAGGGGCTTGGCGCGCCGGTGGGATCCATTATTGCCGGTCCTGCAGAATTTATTGAAGAAGCCCGCCGCTGGCGTAAAAGATTAGGTGGGGGGATGCGCCAGGCAGGGATTATTGCTGCAGCAGGAATAGTTGCCCTCGATAAAATGGTTGACCGCCTGGCAGAAGACCATGCCAATGCCCGCCTGCTGGCAGAAGGGCTGGCTGAACTAAAGGGAATTGATTTTAACCTTGATGATGTTGATACCAATATTGTTATTGTTAAACCAACAGGAATGTCAGTCCAGGAACTTGGTCAGCAGCTAAAAAAACGAGGTGTACTGACAGTGGTTATGCAGCCGGATCGGATTCGTTTTACGACGAATAAAGAAGTTAGCCGTATGGATATTGAAAAAACGATTTCGATTCTTGAAGAAGTTCTGGCCAATTCTTAAATATTAGGAGGAACCAGTGGATATAACAGAAGCGGCAAAATCAGTCCAACAGGAAGTAATCAGATGGCGCCAGGATCTGCACCGCATTCCGGAGATCGGCTTTGACCTTGAACATACCTCAGGCTATGTTCAAACACGCCTGGCAGAAATGAATATTCCTTACACTTCTGCAGCCAAAACAGGGGTAATCGGGTTAATTGAAGGTGGCAGCCCCGGCCCGACCTTTGCCCTGCGAGCCGATATGGATGCCCTGCCTATAAAAGAAGAAACAGGGCTGCCTTTTGCTTCCGAGAATGAAAATATGCACGCCTGTGGACATGATGCTCATACAGCTATGCTGCTCGGTACTGCAAAAATCCTGAATGCTATTAGCGAAAACTTAAAAGGCAGTGTCAAACTGCTGTTTCAACCCGGGGAAGAGGGACACGGTGGAGCGGAAAAGATGATAGCTGACGGTTGTCTCGAAAACCCGCATGTTGATGCTGTAGTCGGGCTGCATGTTGGCCAAATATTTCCCGAAGTAGGGACCGGGCAGATCGGGATTTGTGAAGGGCCGATCCTGGCGGCATCAACAGCTTTTGATGTTGAGATTGAAGGGAAAAGCACGCATGGAGCTCTTCCTCATCTTGGGGTTGATGCGATTACTATTTCAGCAGAAATAATTTCTTCCCTGCAAAAAATAGTCAGCAGGGAAATTGATCCACTCGGAGCTGCTGTTCTAACAGTAGGTAAAATTAGGGGTGGGGAAGCGATTAACATCGTAACACCCAGGGTGGTATTTAAGGGGGATTTTCGGACTCTGTCTGAGAAGGATCGCAGCTATATTGCCGGCCGTCTCGAAGAAATATGCACTTCGCTGGCCAGGGCGCACCGTGCCGAAGCAAAGGTTAAAATACTGGGCGGTTACCCGCCAACGGTCAACGATCCCGTTTTTGTGGAAAAAGTTACAGGGGCAGCTGAGGCAATTATTGGCCTCGATAATATAATAAAAATTCAGAAACCAAACATGGGAACAGAAGATATGTCTCTTTATCTTGAAAAAGTTCCCGGTGCTTTTTTTGTCCTCGGGACCGGTAATCCGGAAAAAGGTATTACCTATCCTCACCATAATTCGAAATTTGATGTTGATGAGGATGTATTATGGATTGGCCCGGCCTTATTTGCAAAAATTGCCATAGATTACCTGGGATGAAATAATAATAAAAATTTGTGGTGGAGGTGCTAATTATGGCAAGAAAAATAAAGATAAGTGCTGACCAGGTTCAAATGGAAGCAGAGTTAAATGACTCACATACAGC
>SLBE01000042.1 GCA_007126465.1 Syntrophomonadaceae bacterium
GTATTTGCTCTTGACAATATCAGGACTTATTATTTTGAAGAAAATTTGCCTTCTATTGTGGT
The DNA here is from genome assembly GCA_007126465.1 of Syntrophomonadaceae bacterium. Classification (GTDB taxonomy): domain Bacteria; phylum Bacillota; class Dethiobacteria; order DTU022; family DTU022; genus T3SED10-7. The sequence continues at coordinate 63 of SLBE01000042.1, forward strand.
CCCCAGTCTTTATATTCAAATGCTGCTGATTTTTATATTTATCTTTCTCGATGGTTCTCCAGTGGGCGGAATTCTCTTGATCATCCTGGTTGCCGAAAGCCTTTTGGCATGCCCCAGGCCAAATGGGGACTATATATTTTTTATATCACTGCCCGGTTTTATCCTTACAAGCGCTGTCAGTCTTTACACGCGCTCAATCCTTAGCTGGGAAAGCATGGCCTCTGTCCTGATAAACTGCCTGTTTATTTTCTTTGCCTACGGTGTCAGTCATATGGCACGCAGGCAGCTTGAAGAAAGGGAGAGGGCTGAAAAAGCCCTGGAACAGCTGGACCGCTCCAGGGCCGACTTGGAAAAGGCGTACCAGAAATTAATCGAAGTAAGCAAAGAACGGGAACAGCTCGCGGCAACAGCAGAACGTTCCCGGTTAGCACGTGAATTGCATGATACATTAGCCCATACACTGACGGCAGTTATCGTTAGCCTGGAAGCGGGGAAGAAAATTTTAGAGAAAGAGCCCCATAAAGCTCTTGAAGAGATGAACAAAAGCCAGGAACAGGCTCGTAAAGGACTTGATGATGTTCGTCTAACTGTGAAAGCTCTGCGTCCGGCAGCTTTAGAGTCCATGGATTTTGCTGCAGCTCTTATGGGGCTGGCCCGTGGCTATTCCGGCAGCAGCGTTGATATCAGTTACGATTTTGATGAAAGCCTGGATCTGCCGGCTTCTCTACAAACCACTCTTTACAGGATAATTCAGGAAAGCATAACTAATAGTATTCGTCACGGCCAGGCAAACAATATAGCAGTACGATTACATTTAAATGAGCAGGGTCTGCATCTTGATGTTGAAGATGATGGTAAGGGCTGTACTAATCTTATTGAGGGGTACGGCCTGCAGGGCATACGGGAAAGGGCTGCTGCTTTTGGTGGAAAAGTGTTTTTCCAAAACCGGGACGATGGCGGGTTCCAGGTTAGTCTGTTACTCGAGGAGTTGCCTAATGAGTAAGGTGATTAGAATTGTTATAGCAGATGATCAGCGCCTGATGCGAGAAGGATTAAAGACAATCCTTGATCTCGAGGAAGATATGGAGGTAATTGGAACAGCATCTAACGGATTTGAAGCTTTGGAGCTTTGCCGTGATCTTAAACCGGATATTGTATTAATGGATATTCGTATGCCCCGGGTAGATGGGGTTGAGGCAACCGAGAGAATTGCTGAGGAGGAGCTACCGGCTAAAGTTATTGTAGTGACTACCTTTGACGATGATGAGTTAATTGTTAAAGCATTAAAAGCGGGAGCTAAAACTTACCTGTTGAAAGACCTTCCCTCGGAGAAACTCTTGGCGACTATCAGGGCAACTCACAGGGGGGATATTGTTATGCAGCCGGAAATAGCAGCCAAGTTAGTTAACAGGGCTTCAGGTAAAGAAGAATTGGCAGATGAGAATCACTTCGGGCATGGGCAAGAGGAACTAACCTTGAGGGAAAAAGAAATTCTTTCATTAATGGCTGAAGGTTTAAGCAATCGTGATATTGCTTTAAAGCTATTTCTCAGTGAAGGGACAATAAAAAACCAGGTTAGCGCTATTTACTCTAAGCTTGGCACCAGTGATAGGACAAAGGCTGTTCTTCTGGCCATGAGAAACAAGTTGATCTAAGCCAGGTATAGAATAAGATGACTGCAGTCATGTGAAATTATGAATATTTGATGACCCGGGTTACTGGTCATAAAGCTCCGTCAGGATTAATATAAAGGAAAAACGATAGGAGCGATTTGTTATGAGTAAATCTTTTAAAGTTGGAGTGCTGCTAATCATTGCCGGGGTTTTTCTGCTTCTAAGCCAACTGGGAGTAATACCCGGTCAGGTCTTCTTGTTTTTACTGGCCCTTGGGTTTATAGCTACCTATGTTCTTCTTGGAGCAAGAAAAGAATACGGCAATATCGGTTTCCTGATCCCGGGAACTGTTCTTTTATCTATCGCTACTTTTTCTGCGATTCAGAGTCACCCCCGCTACGAAGACCTGAGCCCGGCTTTCTTTTTCCTGGGGCTTAGCTTGGGCTTCCTGGTAGTATTTTTGGTTCATACTTACTGGTTTAAAAGTATGGACCATGGTGAGCGATTCTGGCCGGTTTACCCGGCAGCAGGTTTACTGTTATTATTCGTTATTATTGGCTTTTCGGAGCAGTGGACCGAGCACCTGAACCTGTTAAATTATGTCTGGATTATTGCCCTGATTGCGATAGGTGGTTGGCTGGTTTACACGGGAATAAAGCGTAAATAAAGTAGGCAAAACATCTTTAATTTTTAACCTTGTGGCATAGAAAGCTATATGAGGCAGTTAAAATTATTTAAAAGCTCCCGGGCAGCATTGTGCACCCGGGCTTTTATGTGGCAGAAGTGGAAAAGGTATATAAAAGCACAGGTTTCAATAAATATCCGGCTTTTACTCCTCTGTCGGTAAGCCATTTTCCCATATACCACTTGCTGTTCGGCCATCAGGGTGGGTCATGGTTCCTTCTCCGTGGGCTTTGCCGTCTTTTAAGTAACCGGTATACCTTTCCCCTTCGGGAAAAATCATTGTACCGAAACCTTCAATTCGTCCTTCTCTAAAGCTGCCCCTGTAAGACCTACCATTCGGGTGAGTCCAGTAACCCTGCCCATGAGGCAGCCCATCTTGCAGGGGCCCGGTATAAGTTCCCCCCAGCAGGGGAATAGTTTCTTCTTCAGTGGTGTCACTGCCCGGGAAAGCTGTATCTGTTTCAGGGGTGGTTTCTGTCGTAGTGTCTGCGGGTGTGCTTTCTTCAGTTGTTCGGCTGTCAGATGCAGCTTCTTCGTCTGCAGCACCATCTGGACCGTTACCGTCGGTAGTTGCTTCTGTCCCGGACTGAAAACTTTCATCATCGAGTTCTGCAACGCTCCAGCCAAAAATTTCATCAGATGCAAAAAAATCATTTTCGGGCTGTTCCGGCTCTAGAGGATCTTCATCAGTTACAGTTTCGAATTCAAAAAAGGGTTCTGCTGTTTCAGGGGTATCCCCTGCCAGGGTAAGGTAAATAAGAGATGCTCCAAAAGTAACGACAATTATAGCAGCAGCCGTGATAGCAATTACCAGGGCCTTGCTTTTTGCCGATTTAGGCTGTTCTGTTATTACAGGTTCTGTATTGACCGGTGGGGGAGGAGGGTTGATTGTTTCAAAATCTGTATTAATGATCAGGCCGGGAATTTTCTCTGCAGCAATCCAACCTGTCTGTTCACTATTCCAGACCAGGGTGCCTGCCAGGACACGTTTTGCAGCGGCTTCCTGCCAGAGCTGTTCCCAGCTGTAAGGGCCCAGCTGCTGTTCATCTTTATAAAAGTAATACTGGTTTGATATCTTTTCACTCATTTTTATTCGACCTCCCCAACTCCGAATGCTTTGTTTTGTTTTAAAGCAATGATTATCCAGGCAGAAAAAATAATTAAAGCAGAACTGTAAACTACCGGTCCCCTGATCATGTTGGAAATATGATCAGCGGCCGGAAAATCCCTGAAAAAGTAAGTTATAAATCGGCCGGCAGTAAAGACCAGACCAAAAACTCCTGCGGCTAACCCGCTTTGGCCCTTTTTAATGAGAACTGTCCAGGCGGCCAGGGAAGCAGTCAAAGTCGCTGTCATTTCATAAAGCTGAGTCGGATGGATCGCAGCAGGGAAGAAGAATGATAATTCGCTGGCAGTACTAATCTGTGCCAGGTGGGCAGGTGAAAAGGGGGGAAACCTTATTCCCAGCAGCGAGCTTGTTTCTGTTCCGTAACAGCATCCGTTCAAAAAACATCCTATTCGCATTATGGCTGCAGAAAGGCCCAGGTGTGGTGCTAATCGATCCGTAATTTTGAAAAATGGAAGTTTCAAATATCTGTTTATCAACCACCAGGCCAGGAGAGAAATGGCAAGGCCGCCGTATAAAGCAAAATTGCTCAGGTGAAAACGGGACAGGATGGAGGGATCTTGTACTACCTGTGGCCAATACAAAATTACGTAGAGCAGCCGGGAGCCAATAAAGAAAGCTGCGATAATTGCTGTGATAATTGAAATGCACAAGCCAGGGGAGAGATTATTTCGCCGCAGACACAGATACGCAATAGCTGAAAGATAAATTGCAGCCAGAATCCCAAAAAAACGGTAGGAGCTGACAATAAAATTTATATTTTCGGCCAGGCTCAAGTCAATAAGAGTAGGGTACATATGGCAAATCCTTTCAATGCTGCTTGCTTATGGTCCAACACGATCAATTTCCCAGCTGCCTGACATAAAGTTTATGTTGTTAGTGGGCAGGGCAAAGCTGCCCGATATATTGTTTCCACCTGCAAGGTTCCCCTTGAAGATCGTCTTAGATCCGTCATCCTCATCGACCAGGATAAAACTGAGGACGTTGTTTTCAAATGTAGCGGTAAACTCCCGTCTGTCGCTGGATGCAGACATATCTTCCGGCAGCACCTGGTCAACGTGTATTTCAAGGGTGCCGTTATACCGGTTGCTTTCGTCTATCCGATTCAGTCCCATGGTTATGGGGATATCAACATCTATAAGGTGTTCTTCTACCGTTTGCTTTATGACTTCCCACATGGTTTCGCCAAACTCGTTTTCACAGCCTTCCACTTGATTGCTAACTTCAGGATCTGAAGGTTCATAATCCTGTAGTGCCCAGTATTCTATAACCAAAAAGCCTTCCCAGCGTCCGCTCAGGTCCTCTTCAACAGCTCCAATAGTAATAACTGTATCCGGAACAGAAACCGTAAATTCAATTACTTCAGCAGGTTTGTCATCTCTCATGTCTGCGGTGTTTTTGTAAAGCCTGATTTCGTTTGGAGCTCCTGCTGACAGGTGGCCGAGAACAGTAAAGGATGCTCTGACATGGGCATTTTCGTCCAGCCTGCCTGTCCACATCCTGGGATCGGCATCATCGGCCAACGGGCCAAACTGAACTATGTAACCGGGATAAATGAGATCTTCTCCTTCTTCAGCTACTTCCTGGATGGTTAGGGTGACCACCTGGTTAAACTTGTTCCTCAGCTGGTTTAGTTCCCGCTTGTATTCTTCTTCCTGTTCATAGCGAACCTTTCTTTCAAGCTGCCTGAAAACAGGTTCAAGGGTTTCGTTTAAAAGTTGGCTTTTATAGGCGTTAGCAATATCCTCTTTCAACCTTTCATTCAGACCGCCTCCGCCGGTTAAACCGTGTCCCTGGGCTTCAGCCTGGTACATGGCCTGGGCAGCTTCATCACCCCAGAAAAGGTATGTATAGCGGTTAAGATCACTTTCCAGCATGCGTCTAAATTGTTCAGGTGAATCGGCATAATCGTGAATATCTTTTATCCGCCTGTACCAATCAGCACCGCTTCTGGCATGGTTTTCCCGGTAATAAAGCTCATAGGCTTTGTTCCAAACTTCCTGCCGGCCCTGAATTAACTGTTCTCTCAGCTTGGTCAGGGAGTAATCGATGGCGGTTACTCCAATCATAGATACCTTTAGTGCTTTAGAACCCCATTTGCTGATAGCCAGACTCTGGGCGGTGTTAAAAGTATTTACTGCCATGGCCCGCTGGTCACCCCTGCTGTAATCGACAGCCAGCTGGGCTACTGCCAGGGCTGTTCCTACATTGGTCATGGCATCAGAGAGGCCTGAGATGAACTCAGAGCTGTAGGCAAGTCCTTCCATTTCAAAAATTGCTCCTGATGCTTTCAGCCAGTCATCGGTAACGGACTTGCCGAGGTTCCATGCTTTCCCGCCGGTAGTCAGCTGGTTGTTAATAAGCTCTTCGATAACTTCTCCATGCATGTCGCCATACTGAATGAATTGGTCGTGAGCTTCGAAAAGACCGGGAGCAATGCGGGTGTATCTGGTTCCTTCACCAGTGATGGTAAAAGAGCCGTAAGTAGAGAGGTGATCGGTAGTTATGATAACCTGCCTGTTTGCTTCGTCTATCTCAAAGACAACAGGTTCCCAGCTGTTTGTGTTTTCATTAAAGTAACCTGCTCCTACGATTCCATCTGTGGGTTCATATGGAATGCTTAATGTATAAAGACCGGAATCCTGGGGGGCTCCTTCAAGGTTAAAATTATAGGCATTAACTTTTGCATCGGGTACTGGTTCCGGGGCGGACATTTTTGTTACTTTTAGGTTTGCTTCTGTCTCCGCGAGATATAGTGGGGACAGTTCCAACCCGACTCTGTTGTGCTCAAATTCTGGATTGTCAGCGCTTAAAGTTCCAGATTGGATTCCGAACTCACTGTTATCATCGGTTGCAAGCTGCTGGTTACTTCTGAAAGAAAAATCAGGGTCTATTCCAAAATAAAATGTGCCGTCTTCACTAAACGGTGCAAATTCACTGTGAGAACTGCCGCCGGTTGATGTCCCAAGGCCGCCGACTTGGAGCAGGATAAAACCCATTATAGCTATTAAGGCAACTGCACCGCCGGCCAGGACGAAATACAGGGGTTTCCCCTGTTTCGAAGATTTGCCATCATTTATTTTGCTGGATAAAGGAAGAAGTGCAGCTAGTTCCGGGACCTCTTTAACAGCTATCCAGTCACCGGTTGCTGCGCTCCAGGCCAGGTCTCCGGGATCAATATTGCCCTCTCGGGCGTAACAAGCTATTTCTTTCCAGCTGTAAGGGCCGTATCTTTCACCAGTCCGGGAGAGGTACCATTGCACAGACATTTCGCTTCACTCCTATTAATGTAAGATCGTTGTCAGAGATTCCTTCAATTGCTGCTTATTATGATCTGATAA
>SLBE01000258.1 GCA_007126465.1 Syntrophomonadaceae bacterium
AAGGGCGGATCCACCAGGATATAATCGGTATGTTTCACTGGATAGTGTCCTTTTATCTATTTTCCCGGTGCTTAAATCAACATCCAAAATTCTTGCCTCTGGAAATTCACTCATTATATTATGCCTCCTTTTGCAGCTTTACTAATCAAGAATCGAACCGTGAGGGTTATTGTTACTGCAGGTAAAAATTGTTCCTGATAATTTGTTCTACAATATCAGCTGTAACGGGTCGCGGGTTAGTTTCGGCATTAACATTGTTTACAGCAGATTGAACAATCCTTGGCAAGTCTTTCTCATCAATAATGAAGTCTTCTTTTGTTACGACAACAGGCTGGTCTTCATTGTAATGAGCATAAAAAAGATCAATAACTTCATCAACTAAAGGCATGATTTTATTCAGCCTGGCATTTGGCAAAGCTTCTTTGTTGTATTCAACTGTATCCCGGATAAGCAGTCCGCATAAAAATCCATGTTGATAATGCGGGTAAAAACCGGATATAACATTTGCTATGCTGTGTAGAATACCGAGACCGGCCCTTGACATAGCCTTTCCCGTCAGCAGGTCGGCTTCAAACATTTTGCTTCTTAAATCTACATCTTTACCATTTTGTATTACGCCTTCCAGGTTCTCGGCCACCAGTCTGCATCCCTGCAGAGCTTCCCTGGCAGCAACCGGGGGGCAGGGATTAGTGAAGTAAGCTTCAAGCCCGTGGGAAAAACAGTCCATGCCCGTGAACAGGGAAAGGTCTGCGGGAAGGCTGGTCAGCGTTTCCGGATCAAGAATAGCAATATCTGGTGACCGGGTGATCATGCTTTGCTTTACCTGGTGTTCATCTGTCAGAACCGACCACTCGTTTAAGTAGCTGGCAGTACCGGCAGTTGTCGGGATAGCAGCATAAAAGTCAGCTTCAGCCTCGGAAGCGATATACTTGGCTGTATCGACATAAGAACCGGCCCCCAGGGCAATCACTATACCGGCATTATTTTCCCTGGCCAGCCTGATACCTTCACCAGCCTCGGCAGAATGCGGGTTGGAACTTATCCCCGTGAAAAAGACGATATTCTTAAATCCCTTTTCTTCTAAATCGTTAACCACCTGGTCAAGCAGGGGCTTTAGCCAGCTGCCCGAGCTGTGCACCAGGAGTACAGTCTGCGGTTCTATGTGTTTGCGGAGAATTTTACCTGTTTCCCGGGAAGCTCCCGGATTAAAATAAATCTCAGTTTTTCCTACGGTCATTATTTTCAATTTTGAAAACCACCTTGTAGTACAGTTTGTAAGCCGGAACATTTATGCGCTGTCTCCGTATAAGCTCAACCTAATTAATATTATAATATATAACGAAAAAATTAAAGCAGTAGGGGCAAAGCAGGGGGACGGGGTACCTGCTACGCTGTTTGTGATGTCAATAATCTGCGCAAAAATAAAGCTAATGCATCAGGTATAAAAATACTTGCTACATTCAAATAAATATAGTTAAATATTTAGCAGGGGGGTGCTGGGGTGCCGAGAACTGCCAGAAGAAAAAGTGAAAGCGGAATCTATCACATAATACTTAGAGGTATCAATAAAAAAACGATTTTTCACGATGATGAAGACAGGAAAAAATTCTTATACACCCTGAACAAATTTAAGGAAAAATGTGATTATAATATTTATGCTTATTGCATTATGAGTAACCACATGCACCTTTTATTGAAAGTAAACAAAGAGCCACTTGGAAATATTATGCGCCGCCTGGCAGCAAGCTATGTCTACTGGTATAACAATAAATATGAGCGGATTGGCAATTTGTTCCAGGATCGTTTTAAGAGTGAGCCAGTGGAAACTGATTCATATTTGCTCACAGTTGTTCGCTATATTCACCAAAATCCTATGAAAGCAGGTATTTCAAAAGATGTGAAAGGCTATTATTGGAGTAGCTATCATGATTACTTTACAGAAGGTGGTATAACAGATACAGATTTTATTCTCAATATTTTCAAGCAAGGTAAAGTTAGTGCAATTAATCAATTTATTAGCTTCAATCGTACCCAGAATAAAGATAGTTGTCTTGAGGTTGACGAAGCAGAGGCGAAAATAAAAGATCAAGCCCTTGTTGGCTTAATCAATGAAAAATTTGGAATAGAAGCGGCTATGCTGAAAAATGAACCCCGGGATAAAATGAAGGCAGTTTTACGTGAAATTATAGAGATCGAAGGGGTTTCAACGAGACAGTTAGCAAGAGTTACTGGAATATCAACAGGAGTTATTTGGAGGCTTTAGGGTTAAGTCTTTCAGTGCACCGGGTAGCAGGTACCCCGTCCCCTTGCTATGCATCTGCCGGGCACCTTTTGCAGTGTTATTGCAATCGCAGCATTATGTTTAAATATCAAGAACATAACGAAAAATAGCCTAAAGTGTTTACATGCTTGTCTATATATGCTATCCTATACATATAATTAACATTTAAGGTGGTTGTATCTAATAGAGTTAATTGTTTAACCTCAGCAGCTATTCTGCTGCAAATCCATAATTAAAAACCGATGATTACTACCTATAAGGTGGACAGGACAGCATTGAGTATAAATTTCTTTATGACTGTGTTTAATGCTGTGCTTATAGATAAAGAATAAAAAAAATACTAAGAGGAGGATGAATCATGAAGTACTTGATAATTGTAATTGCGTTAATGCTGGTGGTTGTACCCTTTACTGTGGGCTGTGAGACAGAGGAGCCAATTGAAGAACCGATTGATGAACCAGTAGATGAGCCTGAAGCGGAAACTTACAGTGCTGTGTCTACTGCTGATCAGCGTGGATACGTGGAAATTGAAATTGATGTTGTCAATGGAGAAGTAGTTGATGCAAGAATTGATGAGTATGACGGTTTTGGTTTCATGAAAGATTATGAAACTTATGCTAATGGTGGGGAACTCTGGCCGTATCTTGAAGAGTCACACGAAGCCCTGGCAGAGTGGATCGTCGAAGGTGATACATGGGATGTTGATACTTTCACCGAGGCGACCGGCACTTCTGATAAAGCAAGAAGTGCAGCCAGGCATGCTATGATCAAAGCTGGACTGGAAGACCCCGTGGATACAGAGTATTTTGATGGTACTTTCATGGGTGTATCATCCAAAGGCGAAAGAGAACAGTTTGGTGTAGCCTGGGTAACAATTGAGAACGACGAGATAGTTGATGTTGTCCTTGAGGAAGCAGCTCTGGACGAAGATGATGAGTATGCTTTTAAAGATGAAGATTACGCAGCAGATACTGGCTATACAGAGTTCCACGAAGCCCAGGAAGAAATGCCCCAGTGGTTCATAGAAGCTCAGGGTCCGGATGTTGACGTTTATACCGAAGCAACTGCCAGCTCTGAGTTATGGATGGAAGCTGTTGAAAACGCACTTGATGCGGCTAAGGTAAACTAAGTCAATCATTTTGAAAGAGTTTCTATCGACGCATGCACTTTTAAAGTGCATGCGTCTTTTTTTTGGTGTGCAAGGCATGGGCGTAAACTTGGTGGAGTAAGTCTGCTGTGGGTTCGGCAGTGGGAACTACTAGCTGAAAGTAAGGTTGTTTCACCGCGGATGTAATCTGAAGGAAGCCAAAGGCAAAATTCTGGCTTGGCGAATGCGTATCACATACAAGTTCAAGTCTGAACAGGGGCGGACCTGCAGTGAAGCAACTCCCCCGTCCCCTTGCTACACGTCCTCCTGATGCAAATATTTGCTATAATAAAGTAAAAAGCAAAGTGGAGGTGTAAAATCATGAATAAAAAAGGCAAAGAGTCTGTCTGGGATTATCCCCGCCCCCCAAGGGTAGAACCCTATCCCAGCCTGGTTGAAATACGCCACCGCGGCTATAACCTGGCAAGGAGCAGCGGCAGCTGCCGTGTTCTTGAGACCAGTCATCCCCCGGTTTTCTACATTCCACCTAAAGACATCATGATGGAGTTGCTGCAGAAAACAAAACGAACCAGTATGTGCGAATTTAAAGGTATGGCTGTATACTTTGACCTGGTTACGGATAAAGAGAAGATCGAAAGCGTGGCCTGGTGCTATGAAAGCCCCCGAAAAGGATTCGAATCGATTAAGGACTTCCTGGCTTTCTATCCCTCTAAAGTAGAAGCATGCTTTGTGGACGGTGAAAGGGTAATGGCCCAGGAGGGTGACTTTTACGGAGGCTGGATTACATCAAACCTGGAAGGTCCTTTTAAAGGTGGTCCCGGAACCTGGGGCTGGTAGCTGACCGGGGTTTTTCAGTTATAACCGGTATTAAAGTTATATCACCTTAATAGAAAGCCATTATAGCTTCTCACAATCTCCTGCGTTACATCTTCAATTGAAAGGCCGGAGCATTCAATAACCAGGTCGGCATATTTTTCATATAAGACAGTTCTTTCTTCATAGAGCTCAGGCAGTCCCTTGCCTGCACCGAAGACAATGCCCCTGCTCGCTATGTTGCTGATTCTCCGCTCAATTTCACCATAGTCGAGCTTCAGGTAAACGAGCAGGCCTGACTTTTTCAGGTGTTCAACCGCTTTTTCACTGTAAATAACACTGCCCCCCGGGGCAATTACCGCATTATCCACGTCCAAATCAAGGAGCACACTTTCTTCAATTACCAGGAATTCATCGAAACCGACCCGGTTGATTATTTCCTGTAAAAGGGCACTTTTCCTTTCCTGGATCAGCAGATCAACATCGACAAAAGTTTTGCCCAGTTCCTTGGCGATCAAAACGCCGGTAGTACTTTTACCGGCTCCCGGCATGCCGATTAAAACCAGGTTACTGCGCTGCATGTAATTCACCGCCCCAATGCCTTAGAATTTAAGAATATATGCTAATAAATATAACAGGGGAATGATAAATTGGCAATTTTATGAGACGGGGGACATCCTTGTTAGGCTCCTTCACCTTTATGAAATTATTGTACTTTCTATGCTATAATATAGGCATGGCAGAATATAATTTTACTCGATACTTTGAGAAAGAAGTTCTTCGCAAACGTCCTTATATACAGAAAAAATGGTGTATATATGTGGTGGAAAACCCAGTTGCTCAGGAAATGTAAGAATATAATCGTTACCGTTTTTGGGGTGAGGTTGAGGAACTAGAAGGCAAGATACTAAGAGTTGTTACTTTGGAAGATAAGAAAACCATACACAATGCTTTTCCGGACAGGAGGTTTAAAAAATGAAGTTAAATTATTACACTGACACAGATTCACTTTACATTGACTTATCCGAAAAGAAAAGTTTTGAAACAATAGAAATTGCTATTGGTATTAATCTTGATTTAGATGAGGCAGGAGAAGCAGTGGGGATTGATATAGATAACGCTAGCAAAAAGCTCAATTTAAAAGAACTCACAATTAACCAGCTTCCTTCAAAAGTTGTAGTTGCCCGGTCAGAATCTTAAGCCCTGGCGGGCGCCCAATTCCTCCCTAAAAGGGGCTTGTCCCCTATCTCTCTCTTAAAAGGTTTATCGACACCGGTTTACTTTATTGCTATCATTAAAGTATGGAAAATGATAGGTCAAAAAAAGAAGGTCCCTTCCAAATTAGCAGGCGTTACATGATCCGTGCCTTATTTCTTGCAGCGGCAGCTCTCGGTTTATTAGGCTGCGGGCGCCTGCTGAGTCTTGACGGCGAAAAGGATGAGGCAGGGCAAAGTGCTGAGTCGGAAGAGCAGCCTGTTGATACTGGTGAAGCAACAGAGGGAGTAAATGAAAAGAGTGCTGCTGAGCCAGTTAAGCCCGCTGTCGAGGATCAGGAAAAGGTCGGGCAAGCCGGTGACGAAATGGTACCGACAAGAACGCTTGGTCGCACCGGGGCCAGGGTTAGCATAATTGGCCTGGGCGGTTCTTTCCTTCTTTCCCGGGAAAATGGAGCGAAAGAAGCGGGAGCCTTAATTGAGAAGGCTGTTGAAAAAGGTGTCAATTATATTGATACTGCCCCAACTTACGGCTCCAGTGAAGTAAACATCGGAAAGGCTATGCCCCGCCTGCGCAAGAAAGTATTCCTGGCCGGAAAAACTAAAGATCGCACTTATGACGGAACCATGCGGCTTTTTGAAAGAAGCCTGAAACGTTTACAAACAGACTACCTTGATCTGCTTCAGCTTCACGGTTTCCATTACTGGAGTGATTATGAAAAGGCCTTTTCCCGGGATGGAGCTTACAGGGCCCTTGAAGAGCTGAAAGCTGAGGGAGCTGTTCGTTTTACCGGTATTACCAGCCATAAAAATCCGCAGGTCGTTAAAGAGGCTATCAAGGATTACGATTTTGATTGCCTGCTTTTTGCCTTGAATCCGGCAGACCCTCATGACCATGACCAATCTTTACAGGATGAAGTTCTACCGCTGGCCCGGGCAAAGGATATGGGCACAATAGCGATGAAAGTTGCTTCTTACGGGCGCATCTTCCGCAGCGGGGGAATAGAAAACATGCAGCAGGCGCTCGGCTATTCTCTAAGCTTTCCAGTAAGCACCGCAGTAATTGGTATTTCAAGCCATTCCGAGCTTGAGGAGAATATAAAAATCGCCAGGGAATTTAAACCCCTGCCAGCCTCTAAACTAAAGGAATTAGAGGATATGGTTAAACCATATAAGGATGAAGCGCTATTCTTCAAAACTGCCTGGTAAACTTCAAATGAGACAAACCCCCGTCCCCCTGCTCATTTGACGCAGAAGCTGCTGGATGTTATGGTTAGAATATACAGTAAAATTGACTAAGATTGAATGCATCTCTATGATACAGCAAAGGAGTATTGATGTATGAAGCGATTGCACCTGAAAATCTACGGTCTAGTTCAGGGAGTTTATTTCAGGTCT
>SLBE01000013.1 GCA_007126465.1 Syntrophomonadaceae bacterium
AGCGGCGGATTCAAGGCCTGGCTTCCGGTTATATACGGGTGCGACAATTATTGTTCATACTGCATCGTTCCCTATGTACGCGGCCGGGAGCGCAGCAGGGCCATGAACGATATTATTGCGGAAGCAGAAAAATTAGCCTCACAGGGATATATCGAACTAACTCTTCTTGGCCAGAATGTTAATTCCTATGGACAGGATTTGCCGGGGCAGGTCACATTTGCCCGGTTGCTGGCAGAATTAAATCAGGTAGAAGGTCTGGAAAGAATCCGTTTTATGACTTCACACCCCAAGGATCTTTCCACCGATCTTATTGAAATTGTAAAATATGGCGATAAAATTTGCGAGCATTTTCATCTGCCGGTCCAGTCCGGCAGTAACCGTATTCTGAAAGCGATGAATCGCCGTTATACCCGTGAGCATTACCTGGAACTGGTTAGTACCATCAAAGAAAGCATTCCCGGTGTTGCCCTTACTTCTGACATAATCGTCGGCTTTCCGGGCGAAGAGGAGGAGGACTTCCTGGCTACAATTGATCTGCTTGAGAAAGCCAGGTTCGATAATGCTTTTTCATTTCTCTATTCACCACGGAAAAATACTGCTGCCAGTGAGTTAACAGATACCCTGACTCATACAGAAAAAGAAAATCGCCTGCAGCGGCTAAACCAGGTTCAACACAGGATAAGCAAGGAAATAAATGAATACCTTGCCGGACAGACTGCAGAGCTCTTAGTAGAGGGCGAAAGTAAAGGTAACCCCGACATACAAAGCGGCAGAACCAGGACCAATAAACTGGTACACTTCAAGAGCAAAGAAGACCTGACCGGCAAGCTGGTCCGGGTGAAAATTACCGAAGTGCATACATGGCATTTATACGGCGAAATTTGAGGAATAATTAAGCAGAGCTTTAGCAGGGAACATTTTTAGCAAGTTGGAAAAGAAATTAGAGTTGTAACGAAACAATAATCACGTGTAAAATATAAGCAACAGCAATTACTGCTTAAATAACTGAAGCGAGCGTATAGAGCAGGAATGGAAGTGCCGGCAAGGCGAAAGGCTGAAGATGAGCCGTTGCAGTTCCAGCCTAAACGATCAGCGAGTGAAGTTATATAGCAGCCGCTTAACATTATAGAAGCACAGCGGAGGTATTTTATTGTCAAAAGCCAGCCCGATGATGGAACAATACAAGTCAATTAAAGCCCGGCATCCTGATAAACTGCTGCTGTTCCAGGTTGGCGACTTTTACGAACTTTTTTATGAAGACGCTGAGCTGGCTGCAAAGGAAATGGAAATTGCCCTGACATCCCGGGACGGCGGCAGCGATAATCCGATACCCCTGGCCGGGGTTCCGATTCATTCTGCAGAAAATTACCTGAACAGACTGCTGGCTAAAGGATATAAAATTGTCGTTTGTGACCAGGTAGAGCAGGCTTCGCAGGCAAAAGGGCTTGTTCGCCGTGAAATTACCCGAATTCTTACACCTGGCACTATAACTGACCAGGAAATGCTTGAAGAAAGCCGCAACAATTACCTGACCGTTGTAATGGCAGAAAATAGCAATTATTATGGCCTGGCTGTGGTAGATGTTTCAACAGGAGATTTTAAGGTAACCGAAAATAAAAGTGATGCGGCCTGGGAAATTATAGCCGATGAGCTGCGCCGGCTGCAGCCGGCGGAAGTTCTTTGCAACACTGAAGAACTTGAAATGCACTGCCGTAAACAGGTTGATGTTAACAAAAGCAGCTTGGTTGAAACACTGACAAATATTCCGGATCTTAGTGAAACTAAAGCGCTGATTAATGAGCAGTGGAGCAAAGACACCTGGCAAAAACTTGACCTGGACAGCTATCCCCTGGCAGCAAAATGCGCTGCTGCCGCCCTGACATACCTTGAACTCCTGCAGCAGCTTCCCCCGGATGGTAAGCACTTTCATGAGCTGGAACTTTATTTCAACTATAAAAATATGATCATCGACAGTATTACCAGCCGTAACCTTGAGCTGACCCAGTCGATCAGGGACGGAAGCAGGCAGGGCAGCCTGCTGGCGCTGATTGACCGCTGCATGACCGGAATGGGCAGAAGGCTGCTGCGCCGCTGGGTTGAGCAGCCTTTACTGGAGCAAGGTAAAATTGAAGCCCGCCTGGATG
The DNA here is from genome assembly GCA_007126465.1 of Syntrophomonadaceae bacterium. Classification (GTDB taxonomy): domain Bacteria; phylum Bacillota; class Dethiobacteria; order DTU022; family DTU022; genus T3SED10-7. The sequence continues at coordinate 2,145 of SLBE01000013.1, forward strand.
TCCTGTCGGAATTGCAAAATAAGCCGCTGCTAAGAAGGGACTTACGTAAAAAACTGCAGGATATTTTCGACCTGGAACGTTTTTGCAGCAGGCTTTCCTATCAACGCGTAAATGCCCGCGATCTTGTAGCCTTAAAAAATACTCTTCGCCAGCTAGACCCTGTAAAAGAAATAGCACTCAACTGTGATTCTGAGCTGTTAAAAGAAATCGCCGCCCAAATACCTTCCTTTGATGAATTAATTGGCCGGGTAGATAAAGCCCTGGTTGAAGATCCTCCTCTTTCCCTGAAGGAGGGAGGGCTGTTTAAAACCGGTTATAATCAGGAAGTCGATAGCCTGAAAACCACAGCCAACGAAGGAAACACCCTGCTGTTAGATTTCGAACAAAAAGAGCGCGCCCGCACGGGAATAAAATCTCTGAGGGTCGGCTACAATCGCAACTTTGGCTACTATATTGAAATAACCAAAACTAACCTTGAGCTTGCGCCACCCGAATACCATCGCAAACAAACCCTGATCAATGCCGAACGCTTTACCACGGAAGAGCTGAACAGGATGGAGGAGCAGATAATAGGTGCCCGCGACAAGCTGGCAGCCCTTGAATACAGTCTTTTTGAGGAGCTGCGCGACTTTGTATCAAACCATACCGGTGAACTGCTGGCAGCGGCTCATGAGTTAGCCCGCCTGGACTGCCTGCAGGGCCTGGCAGAAACAGCTGAAATCCATAACTATTGCCGTCCGGTATTCTCAGGTAAAGGAAATATGTCGGTAAAACAAGCCCGTCACCCGGTTGTAGAACAGCTTGCTTTTGAGCGGTTTGTCCCTAATGACATTACTATTAACCGTGACAGGTACCTGCTGGTAATTACCGGCCCGAATATGGCCGGTAAAAGCACCTATATTCGCAGTGCCGCCCTGGTGGCAATAATGGCCCAAATGGGCAGCTTTACTCCGGCTGACAAAGCAGAAGTTCCAATCATTGACCGCATTTTTGCCCGGGTTGGCGCCAGTGATGACTTAAGCAGGGGTCACAGTACTTTTATGGTGGAAATGCAGGAAACAGCAGCAATATTAAGGGATTCTACTCCGGATAGCCTGATCATTCTTGATGAAATAGGGAGGGGGACCAGCACCTACGATGGCATGAGTATTGCCCGTTCTGTCCTGGAATATATCAGTAAAAAAATCAAGGCTAAAACTTTATTTTCTACTCACTATCACGAACTGACAGAACTGGAAGGCGAACTGCCGGGTATTAAGAATTATACGATGGCCGTAAAAGAAAAGGGCAAAGAAGTCATTTTCCTGAGACAGATTATACCCGGCAAAGCAGATAAAAGCTATGGTATCAATGTTGCCCGCCTGGCAGGAGTTCCCCTGGAAGTGCTGGTAAGGGCCGAAACTATCCTGACAGAGCTGGAACTGGCCGCATCAAACGCATCGGAACAACAGTTATCCCTGCTGCCCATGGTTTCAGAACCGGTATCAAATCATGAAGCTGAAATGGCCGTGATTGAAGAACTGAAGGATCTTGATTTAAACCGCATGACCCCGCTTGAAGCCATACAGAAAATGTATGACCTGCAAAAACAACTGCAGGAAATAGATACAGAGGACGATAAGGAATAATTATATGAAAATTAAGGTTCTAGACAAAATTATTGCCGAACAGATCGCAGCCGGCGAAGTGATTGAAAACCCGGCTTCGGTAGTGAAAGAGCTTGTAGAAAATGCCATTGATGCAGGAGCAACCAGGATAGAAGTTGAACTTGAAGAAGGTGGAAAAAAGCTAATTGCAGTTACCGACAATGGCTGTGGTATCACTGACTCTGAGCTGCCCCTGGCTTTTCAAAGATTCGCGACAAGCAAGCTCTCTGTCCTGGAAGATCTCGATCGTCTTATGAGCCTGGGCTTCAGGGGAGAAGCGCTACCCAGCATCGCCGCTGTAGCCAGGGTCAAGCTTATTACCAGGCCGGAAGGATATATTGCCGCTTCGGGAATTGCCATTGAAGGCGGAGAAATTATCAGCCGGTACGAAACCGGGGCACCACCCGGCACCAGGGTTGAAGTAAAGGACCTCTTTTTTAATACACCGGGCCGGCTAAAGTTCTTGCGCGCTGCCAGTGTTGAATCAACCAGGGTCAGCACCCTGCTGTCAGAGTTGTCCCTTGCCCGCCCCGATATTGCTTTCAACTTGAAAAGTGGGAAAAGAAACCTTTTTAATTCACCCGGCGATGGGGTCCTTCTACATGCAATTGCTTCATTATATGGGCAGGATACCGCAGAAGCCATGATTGAGCTTAGCCGGAAAGATCAGTCCAGCGGGATTAGTCTTGAAGGATATACATCCAGCCCATATCTTACGAGATCATCGCGGCGCTGGATAACATTAATAGTTAACGGCCGCCTGGTTAAAAACCCGATGATTGTAAATGCCCTTGAGAGAGCTTACGGAGATCTTTTGCCGGGCCGCCGCCATCCGCTTACGGTTTTAGTTTTGAATATCCCTCCGCATTTACTGGATGTAAACGTTCACCCAGCCAAGATAGAGATACGTTTTCAAAACCCGGAAACTATAAAAAATATAGTATACAGGACAGCCAAATTGTCCCTTCAGCAGAACCGGAATCTTCCCGAATGGCCGGAGCAAAGCATTACACCTGAAAATAACAATACTTCCTTACCTGTAGAAAAGAAAGGTTTATATAAAGAAGAGCAGCAGGCAGGCCGCCAGATGCACTTTACAAGGCAGGAATATCACAGAAATGTTGCAAATATAAAACACTTTCAAAGTCAGCCTGACCGAATAGCTGAAGAGCAGTCAGCGGATGACGATAAAGACTACCGTTTAATCGGACAGTACATGCAAAGCTATCTGCTGGTAGAAAAAGGGGAGGATTTGCTTTTAATTGATCAGCATGCCGCCCATGAAAGAATTCATTACCATCGTTTATCACAAAATGAGCCGGTTTTGCAAAAAAAAGAAAGTGTTCAGCTAACGCTACCCCAGACCATCAGCACACCTTCAGCCTGGCGAGGCAAAATAGCTGAACTGCTTCCCTTGCTTAACAAGTTTGGCTTTGACCTCGAACCACTTGGTGAGGACAGCTATGTACTGAGAGCAGTTCCCTTCATGATTCGCGGTCAGACTGATCAGTCCAGCATTCATGATCTGCTGGAAATTCTTGTTGAAGAAAATCCTGATACAGAAAACAGTCAAGATGAAATAATACTAAAAACAATAGCCTGTCACCGTTCTGTCAAAGCTAAGCAGCCTCTCAGCAGGGATGAAATGGAACAGCTTCTTCACGAATGGGTAAATACACCCCTGTCTGAATACTGTCCACATGGTCGCCCAACTGTCCTCCGCTTCAACCGCAACCAGTTGGAAAAAGGGTTTCATCGCAAGGGGAATGCAGGAGATGAATGATAATAACATCAACAATAAGATAATACCCCTGATTATCCTGGCCGGACCGACAGCTGCAGGCAAGACCTCTGTAGCCCTGGAATTAGCACAGATGTTAAAAACGGACATTATCAGCGCTGATTCAGCCCAGGTTTATCGGGGGTTGGATATCGGAACTGCTAAACCAACTGCTCAGGAACAGAAAAAAGCCAAACATCACCTGATAGACCTGGTTAACCCCGATCAAAATTACAGCGCTGCTGATTACCAGAAAGATGCCGACCGGGTTATTAATCACTTATGGCAGCAAAATAAACTACCATTTGTGGTAGGAGGCACCGGTCTTTATATTAAAGCTGTAACCGATCGTTTTGCCTTCGGCCCGAAAGGCGCCGATCAGAAACTGAGGGATAAGTTTATAAATATTTGTGATGAGGAGGGGTTAGATCGGCTTTATGAAAAATTGTGTGAAGTAGACCCTGAATCTGCTTCTAAAATTCACCCCAATGACCGGAAAAGGATTATCAGGGCCCTTGAAGTATATACCCTGGAAGGTAAACCGATTTCCGGGCAGATCAGTGAAACGAGAACTAAAGTTTCTCCTTACCGGATTTTTTTTCATGGTCTGACCATGGATCGTGATCTGTTATACGCAAGAATTGAAAAAAGAGTAGATCAGATGCTTGAAGAAGGTTTCCTTGACGAAGTAAAAAATCTTATGGCAAAAGGCTATAATCTGAACAGCCCGGGTATGCAAATTCTCGGTTACCGCCAGCTGGCAGAATACCTTGAAGGCAATATTTCTTTTAATGCAGCAATCCAGGAAATTAAGAAGCAAACGCGTAACCTGGCCAAAAGACAGCTAACCTGGTTCCGCCGGGAAAAAGCTATAAAATGGCATGAAATCAATAATCAATCAACTTTTTCCGATATTGCAGAAAATATTTACCTTCAAGTGAAGGATATATGCACCTGGCGGGCGAATAATACAGTTTGAAAGCAACAGAAACGAAGGGAGCCAGATATATGAAAGGCGCAATTAATTTACAGGATACTTTTCTTAACCAGGCTCGCAAAGAAAACATGCTTACCACGGTTTTTCTGATCAATGGTTATCAAATCAAGGGGGTTGTTCGCAGCTTTGATAATTTTACCCTGCTGCTGGAAGTGGAAGGCAAACAGCAGTTGGTTTACAAGCACGCTGTGTCAACAATTATACCGATGCGCAACATCAATTTAAAATCAATGAATGGCGAAAACGAAGAAGAGGAAAAACCTGAAGGAGATGCCGAGTAATAGTTTACAAAAGAACTGCGAAAAAGGCACTCCTCCAGAGTGTCTTTTTTATTAGCGGGAACTATGCAGCTTAGATCTTTATGTGTTGCCCAGCTTGCTTAAGAAAACTGCGCTCGTTGATCGTTTAGGCTGAAACTGTAACGGTTTAGCTTCAAGCTTACGCCTGGGTTGCTCTTTTTCTACCGTTATAGTAAGCCTTTTTGAAAGGTAGTGACTGATGAACAAAAGGGAAAAAGCAATCCTGGTTGGACTCGATACCGGCCGGGATAACGAAGATATGGAACATTCTATGGCAGAGCTGACCCTGCTGGCTGATACAGCCGGAGCGGATGCGGCAGAAACCATTATTCAAAAAAGAAATACTCCCGACCGTGCTTACTATATCGGCAGAGGCAAGGTCGAAGAAATAGCCGCCCTGGTTGACATGCTGGACGCCGATATGGTTATATTTAACGAAGAATTATCGCCCTCGCAAATCCGTAATCTCGATAGTTCACTTGGCGTTAAGGTAATCGACCGGACGGCCCTGATTCTTGATATTTTTGCCCGCCGGGCCCTGTCACGAGAAGGTAAGCTCCAGGTCGAACTGGCCCAGATGCAGTATCTCCTGCCGAGACTGATTGGACTGGGAAACCAGCTTTCCCGCCTTGGTGGAGGAATCGGCACAAGGGGCCCGGGTGAAACCCAGCTCGAGGTAGACAGAAGGGTAATCCGAAAAAGGATTAGCGACTTGAAGAAAGAGATTGCCGAATTGCGCAAACAGCGCTCCCTGCACCGGGAAAGACGAAAACGTAATCGCTTTAATGTAATAAGCCTTGTAGGCTATACCAACGCAGGCAAATCTACCCTGCTTAATACCCTGACCGGTTCTGATTTATACACAGAAGATAAGCTTTTTGCAACCCTGGACCCCATGGTCAGGAGAGGAACATTAAACAGCAACAGGGAAGTTTTATTTACCGATACCGTAGGTTTTATCGAACAGCTGCCCCGGCAGCTGGTAACAGCTTTCCAGGCAACCCTGGAAGAAATATCTGTTGCCGATTTGCTGCTGCATGTCGTTGACATTAATCACCCGGATCACCTGAATCAGATCAAGGTTGTTCGGGAACATTTGTCAAAAATTGACCCGGACTATAGCCGGCGCGAACTGCTGGTCTTTAATAAAGTGGACCTTCCGGAAGAAGAATCAAGCAGGGCATACCTGGAGCGTGAATTTCCCCAGGCTTCTTTCATCTCTGCAAAAACAGGAGAGGGAGTGGAGGACCTAAAAGAGAAAATCGCTGCAAACATAATAAAGCAGCGATATCGCATAAAAATATATCTTCCTTACAGCGAAGGAAAGCTTCTGTCAGAGATTCAGGAGCGTGGAGATATAGAAAGCATTGAATACAAATCAAATCAGATCATTATAAGCGCTGTCGTTGATAAAGACCTGGCTGACCGGTTAAACTCATATATTTCTACTGACATATCGACTGAACAGTAATTAAATCATCTAAACAGTAATTAAAGCTTACGGAATAAGCCGACCACTTTTCCCAGTATTTTTACCTCACCGACTATAATAGGTTCGTATGCATCATTTTCCGGCTGAAGACGGTAATGCCCGTTTTCACGGTAGAAGCGCTTGACAGTTGCTTCATCTTCCATTAAAGCAGCGACAATTTCACCGTTATCGGCAGTATCCTGCTGCCTGATAAAAACATAATCACCATCATTAATACCCGCATTAATCATGCTCTCACCTGATACCTGGAGAACAAAGCAGTCATCTTCTCCTTTAGAAAGATTATCAGGGACAGGAAAGTAACCTTCACGGTTTTCTGCTGCTAAAATAGGTTGGCCCGCAGTAATTTTGCCAATCAGAGGGGCAAAAGAACAGGTCATTTCCGTCTCTCCGTAAGCATTCCTGAGGAGTTTAATAGCCCTGGGCTTGGTGGCTTCCCTGGAAATGTAACCTTTTTCCTGGAGAATATCAAGGTAACCATGAACAGTTGCGGTTGAGCGTATATTCAGGGCTTTACATATTTCCCTGACCGATGGAGGATAATTCCACTTCGATACTTCATGCTCAATAAAATCAAGGACCCTTTTCTGTTTCTCCGTTAACGGCTCCAAAAAATCACCCCATTGTTTAAAATTTATTGATAATTATAACATATTATTAATAAAAAATAAACTCTTGTTTGCATAATAAACGCGGGTAACTAGCTAATTTACATCTTTTGTAACTGCCCAGACAGCTTAAGAAAACTGCGCTCGCTGATCGTTTAGGCTGGAACTGCACCGTCTTAGCTTCAGCCTTGCGCCTGGATTACTCTTTTATAACTTAATAGAAAGCCTTCGCTCTCTGATCGCTGCGTGCAAAATTAGGATCCGACTCAGTCTTAGCCTTCCGCTTTGGTTACCCTCTCGACGGGCCATCCGGGCCCTTCTCGAGGCAGCCTACATCCGTTTAGGCCGACCTGCTCCAGGCTTCACTTCGTCGCCTAATTACTTGCACTCACTTTACGTTCGCTTCAGGCTTTTCTAAAACGGCATTTCCATGCCTGCACTTTATACTAACTCCAGTTTTCTTAAGCTGGCCGGGCAGTTAAAACCTAATTGACTTTAATTGCTCTTTTCCCAGTAACCGTTCAATTTAAGCAGCTTATTCAAACCATCAAGGTAAGCTTTAACACTGGCTTCAATAATATCAGTGCTGGTGCCGCGACCAGTTATAGTCCTGTCCTGGTAAGACATTTCCACCTTGACCTCACCAAGTGCATCGCGTCCCTGGGTAACTGCATTCAGGCGGTAGTTATCGAGGCCAATGCTGAGTCCTGTAATTTTATTTATTGCATTATAAGCGGCGTCAATCGGACCGGCACCTACTGCAACTTCTTCACTGATGCTATCATCATCTTTTTTCAACCTGATAATTGCTGCCGGAACACTGGTACTGCCGCTGATAGTTTGCAAGTAGTCAAGCTTATAGCGAGGTTCGGTAAAAGAAAGATGATCTAAAACCAGCGCCTCAAGGTCTTCCGGATAGACTTCTTTCTTTTTATCGGCCAGTTCAACAAAGTAACCATAAATTTTTTCCAGCTGTTCATCAGTGAGTGAAAAATTCAACTTATTAAGCTGGTTCATAACAGCAGCCCTGCCGCTCCTGGCTGTCAGGCACATCTGGGCAGCCTTTCCACCTATAAGTTCTGCGTCGATTATTTCATAAGTTTCCTTATTCTTCAGAATACCATCCTGGTGAATACCGGAGGAGTGAGAGAAAGCATTAAGCCCCACGATGGCTTTATTTACAGGCACAGAAATACTGGTTAATTTGCTGACCAGGCGGCTTGTTCTGTAAATCTCGCCAAAATTTATATCTGTATAGTAGGAAAAATAGTTTTGCCTGATCCGCAGGGCTACTGCAATCTCTTCTAAGGCTGCATTCCCAGCTCTTTCACCAATACCATTAATGTTACATTCGATTTGCCTGGCGCCGTTTTTCACCGCTTCAAGAGAATTTGCCACGGCCAGGCCAAGATCGTCATGGCAGTGAACACTGAGGATTACTTTATCCATACCGGGAACATTTTCTTTCAGCCTTTTGATCATGGCTCCAAACTCTTCCGGAACGGCATATCCTACGGTATCGGGAATGTTAATGGTGGTAGCACCGGCTTTGATCACAGCCTCCAGGAGCTCGTATAAGTATTCTTCGCGGGCCCTGGTAGCGTCTTCAGGTGAATATTCGATATCGCTGGTAAAGCGGCTTGCATATTTTACAGCCTCGACCCCCTGTTCAAGCAGCAGCTGAGGATCTTTTTTAAGCTTATGCTGCATATGGATATCTGATGCACCGAGAAATACGTGCAGCCTCGGCCTTTCAGCTTCTCTCACGGCTTCCCAGGCGGCATCGATATCTCCCTTAACAGCCCTGGCCAGGCCACAGATTACAGGGCCTTTAACCTCCCTGGCGATATTTTGCACAGCACGCTTTTCCCCGGGAGATGAAACAGGGAACCCGGCCTCGATTATATCAACACCTAAGCGGGCCAGTTGACGGGCGACTTCAAGTTTTTCCTCGTAACTTAAACGTGCTCCGGGCGTTTGCTCACCATCCCTTAAGGTGCTGTCAAACAAATAAACTTTTTCGCCATTTACTGTGCTGCTCAATTTAACTCACTCCGTTCCATAATCTCTTGTTTAAAATTAAAACTCCCGTCTAAAGAGACGGAAGTTTATACCCGTGGTACCACTCTTCTTGACGGCACAACTTCTACCGTCCACTCTTTATAATAACGGAAGTCTCCGGCCAGGCCTAATTTTAACTTTTACAAGCTAATTTCGGTTGGCGGCTCATGGATGAGTTCGCAGTTTTTAACATACCGCCTTTCACCATATGGCAGCTCTCTGTGATGAATTTAACTGCTACTAATTCCAATCATAGCCATTTCAAATGTTGATTTTTAATAAGATTAACCAATAAGTTAATACTTGTCAAGCATTTTTCAATATATCATTGTATCTGCTCAGCCAATATCGCGTTGTACTGCCCGAAAAGGTTAAATAACTGAAGCAAGAGTAGTTTTCTCAAAAAGGCTAAGTAATTACAAATCATGTTAAAACTTGACAAATCTTATTTTATCACTCAGAATATAAATATAATTCCGTCTTAATAAATGTTAGTACCGAAAAGACCTTTAAACGGTACTTAACAGGGGAGGGAGACATGAGCTCTTCCAGGCGTGAAATATCAATACTTGACAGCTATGAACAGATGGCCCTTTTAAAGCAGCCCAATCCAAGAGCCCCTACGGGCTTACGAAACCTGTGCATAATCAGCCTGATGCTAAAATTAGGTCTGAGAGTTAGTGAGACTGTTAATTTAAAATATAGTGATATTGATTGGGAAGAGGGGCGGGTAAGGATTGCGGGCAGTGGAGCTGCAAAAGAAAGAATGCTTTACCTTGACAAACCTGAATTATCACTCCTGAAGAAATGGCAGGGCCAAAAGCCTACTGACTGCGATTTCTTTTTCTGTACATTAGATGGCAGCAAGCTACAAGATCGCTATATAAGAGAAATGATTAAACGCCTGGCAAAAAAATCCGGCCTGGAAAAAGATGTTTATCCGCATTTGCTGCGTTACACATTTGCCGTTGAATTTATCCGTGAAACGGGAGACCTGGCAATGCTCCAGGAAGCGTTGGGACACAGGGACACTGCTACAACTCAAAACTATGTCAAACATTTGTTCGAAAATTATAACTTTGCCAACAACGGTGGTAAAACAACAAGGCGCAGCGGTTTGCCGGCCAGAATTAAAGATTATAAAACCGAACAAAGGCAAATTGCATTTGTAACTGGAAATAACAATATAAGCAGCCCGGTACCGGAATGCAGTGTAGAAAGTGCAGGACAAAAAAGCAGGGAGTTAAAGGTAAAAGAAGTTAATGAGGCAGAGTCGGATAACCAGGCTAAAAGGAAAATTGACAAAAAGCCTGAGACGGACAATATAAATAGTTTTAAGCCACGTATAACTATAGATGAAGTTACGCCTGAATTGAATGACAGGATTCCAATTCCGTCAATCAAGTGCAGCAACTGTAATTATATTCTGCGATATAAAGGAGATTGTCCTAAGTGCGGTATTTCATTTGAAAAAATCATGGAGCACTGGAGAAGATTCGTCTAGGGGGGAGAGGCTGAGGAAAAGTAAATTATGTTTATGCAACTTCCGATAATACATCTTATGTTAACTAAAAAGTTTTAAAGTGCTTCCAATTCGCTCCACCTGCAGTATTCGCCCTTTAGCTGCCTGTTTCGGACGCTCTTGCCTGCTCAACGGATCGCAGTAATAAAATATAACATCGCCTTTAAATTATTAGCCGGCTATTGTTTAATCAAATCATTAATTGCTATAATAGGCTTGCAGATCAAATCAGATTTACGGGAGAATATAATTTTGCTTAACTTTTATAGACTGAAAACTAACTCAAAAATATTTAAGCTAAACAATTATTGCAGCTTTATCCTGTTCGCAGCTGCAGCCCTCCTTCTTGTCCTGACTTCCTGCAGCAATCAGGACAACACAAATAATGGACCTGACAGCGAAACTACAGACCCTGGCCTGGAAGTTGTTGAGGAAAAGGCCAAATCTGAGGCCTCTGATGGGCCTGAAATAGACGAAGAGGATGATTACCCTTACCAGGCTGCAGAAAACGCTCAGGCTGACCCAGAAACTGTACCAAGGGTCGCTCTTTATAATGGCAGCGGCAGTTGGGCAGATAATGTTGATACTTTAAAGGATTTCTTTGTCAGCTATGAAATCGACTATGGTCTTGTAGACGAATATAATATTATTGACCCTGAACTGCTTAATGATTATGAAATAGTTATTCTGCCCGGCGGTGGCGCTGCAGACTACCGTTACGAAATTTCCGACCACGACAATATCCGCAGCTTTGTTAAAGATGGCGGCTTGTTTATAGGCTTTTGTGCCGGCGCTTATTATGCTGCCGATATTTTTATCTGGCAGGGTTCCGAATACGATTATCCCCTGGAAATATTTTCCGGCAGCAGTATCGGCCCGTTAAGCGGCCAGGTCGGCTGGGGAGAGCAAGCTCTCTTAAACCTTAACCCGGATCATCCTGCCAATGAAAGTTTTGAACATGAACTTGATATTTACTATTTTGACGGACCTTATTTTATACCACATGATAATGAGGAATTTTACGCCGGGACAATTGAAATACTGGCCCGCTATGATGTCAATGATCAGCCCGCTGTAATAGCAGGCCGCTATGGGGAGGGCAGCTACCTTCTATTCGGACCCCATCCGGAGATGGATGGTTACGGTAAAGATGAAGGGGCTAACTGGCCATGGCTATACTCCTCCCTCCTCTGGTTTGCAAACTGGTGAACATTGCCATCATTATAATGATATAATTAATCTATCAACTAACATAGGATGGTGAACTTGATGCGGCGCATCTACTTTATAACACTTTTAATTATAATGGTCACAATATCTTTTTTCGGTGGAATGACAACAGGCAGCAGCTACCCTCCAGAACAGATTAAAGATATCAGTATCGACGCGTTGCTTAACTTTACCGGTTCTCCAGGCAGCCCTGCCGGGGAGAACGACGTTGCGTTAGAAGAGAATGAAGTCCCTGAAGAAGAACCCGAGCCTGAACCTGAACCTGACTTGCGCACCGTTAAAATGGTAGTTACCGGTAACATTATGGCCCACATACCTCAAATTGAGCAGGCCCATGTAGAAGAAGACAGGTATGATTTCAGTCCAAGCTTTGAGGTTATCGCCCCTTACCTCCAGGCCGGCGATATTACCGTCGCCGACCTCGAAGGAATGCAAGCCGGTCCAGATATAGTTTCAGCCGGATGGGGTGTAAGCGGCTACACCGGTTTTCCCGAATTTAACGCTCCCGACGAACTGTCCGAGGCCCTGTATGAAGCCGGGGTTAATGTTTTCACCTTCGCCAACAACCATGCTCTCGACCGGGGTTATGACGGCTTGATGGCAACCCTGGAGCATGTCCGCGGCCTTGGTGCGGAAACCATAGGAGCCTATAAAAGCTGGGAAGAGCGGAATACACCACTGATCCTTGACAAGAACGGCATCAAGGTTGCCCTGATCGGTTATACCTACGGAACCAACGGTATTCCTGTCCCTGAAGGACATGGATATTGTGTTAACCTTACGCCTGACTTCTATGATATCAATCCTATAATTGAAGATATTAACACGGCCCGCAATAATGGTGCAGACCTGGTTGCCGTTTTTCCTCACTGGGGTGGTGAGCACCACCATGAACCGCAACCGCAGCGCCTGCGCCAGGTTGCAGAAGAGCTGGCAGCAGCCGGGGCAGACCTGGTTATAGGTGGCCACCCCAAGTATGTTCAGCCAATAGAATGGTTTTTCCATGAAGAAAACGGTAATGAGCGGCCTACCCTGGCCATCTACTCGCAGGGTAACTTCATTTCAAACCAGAGCGAAGCGGCAAACAACACTCCTTTTGTGGAGTACGGACTGCTGCTTGATGTGGAATTAACAAAAAACTATGACACGGGAGAAGCATGGATTAGCGATGTTGGTTATGAAGTTACCTGGGTTCACCGGGAATGGAGACACCGGGTTTTACCCCTATCAGATGTTTTTGCCGCATCACCCGAAGAATTTAACCTGACTGAAGCCCAGGTAGATCGTATAAAAAACATTCATGACACAACAACAGAGGTAGTCGAACGGTATGGCCATCCGGAAGATAAAGAAAGGGCCATGGCTATTGCTGAAGAGCTTTATAATCAGGCGTACGAGGAGGGCTTCTAATTGAAAATAGGGATATTTACAGATAGCTTTCGCCCTTATACCAGCGGAGTAGTCAGATCAATTGAGCTATTTTCACGGGAATACTCCAAACTCGGTCACGAAGTTTATATATTCGGGCCTGATTATCCCATGCTCCACCCGCCCAAAGAAGAAGGAGTTTTTCGCTTTGTCTCAGTTCCCTGGCCGACTATGCCGGATTTTTCCCTGCCTATACCTTTTTCAGCACAGCTCGGTTCTACAATCCGCAAAACAGGCTTAGATATCATACACTCCCATTCACCTTTCCTGCTTGGCCGCCTGGGAGCAAGAGCTGCACGACGTTACCGTCTACCTCTTGTCTTTACTTTTCATACACTCTATGATCAGTATGTTCATTACTTTCCCTTTGCCGAAAAGACCTCAAAACATGTCGTTCAGTCCATTGCCCGTAATTTTTCAAACCGTTGTAACATGGTTGTTGCGCCTTCCCAGCTGGTAGTGAATTATCTTCGACGTATCGGTGTTGAATCTCCGGTTGTTAATATTCCAACAGGCGTCGACCTCGAAGAATTTAAAGGAAGCAGCAATACCTGGTTTAATGATAACTATGGCGTAAAGCCCGATGAAAAAGTCCTTCTTTTCGTTGGCCGTCTTGGCAAGGAAAAAAATGTTACCTTCCTCCTGAAAGCATTTCAAACTGTTCATGAACAGTTTCCTGAAACCCATCTGGCAATGGTTGGCAAGGGCCCACAGGAGGAATCACTCCGCAAAATGGCAAAACAAATGGGTCTGCAAGACAGGGTTATTTTTACCGGGATGCTGCCCCGCCAAACTATAGTACACTGTTATGCCAGCGCTGACCTCTTTGTATTCCCTTCAGTTACAGAAACCCAGGGACTGGTTATCGGTGAAGCAAAAGCTACCGGGCTTCCGGTCGTTGCAATCCGTGCTTACGGCCCCGCAGAAATGGTATATCATAACGATGATGGGATTTTAACCGATCCCTCCCTTCCTGCTTTCACCGAAGCAATTATTACCCTGCTCCGCGACCGTAAGCTTTATGAAAGTATGAGTAAGCGTGCCCTGGAAAATGTAACCCAGGTTTCTTCCAGGCGGTGTGCTGAAGATATGCTGCAGGTCTACCAGGATTTGATTGATGATAAAGCCTATGCAACAAGGAAAAAGAAACCTTACCGAAAAAAACGCTCTACTAACCACAACTGTGATAAGCAGGTTTAAACTTGTCAGGCAGTAATATTTTCAGTATACTTATTGTTAATTGCAGCAAACAGCCCACTGCTACAGGCAGCGGGCTAAAAATTAATTACTTGGGGGCTTATTGATGTTTCAACTGATTTCAGGGCTTATCTTAATTGCCGTATTTTTTGTTCTCGTTTTCATGCTAAAGCGCGGCTACGATGAAAAGGAAAAAAAGAAGGACAAATAGTAAAGCTTAATTATTCCATTCCTGACTCAATATAGCTAATTGCTTTATCAATCCTGGCCAGGGTTCTCTCCTTACCGAGCAGGCTAATTATTTCAAACAGACCCGGCCCTCCCATTCTGCCGGTCAGGGCAAGGCGGGTCGGCTGGATAAGCCGGCCAAATGAAAGACCCGTATTATCACTTATTTTATCAAACAGAGCTTCTGTTTTCTCTTCATTGAAATCATCCAGCACACTCAATTCCTGCCTGATAGAGCGCAATACATCTAAAGCGCCTTCCTTATTGAACGCTTTTTTTATCCCCTTCTGATCATATTCAAAGTCATCAAGGTAAAAGTATTCTGCAGCCTCGGCCAGTTCCACAAGGGTCCTGGCTCTTTCCCTGACAGCTTTAAGGACCTTTTTGAAGTAATCAAGCTCATCACTGCCAAGCTCTCCTTTAATCAAACCATGCCTTTCAAAAAATGGCCTGGCAGCTTCTGCCAGACGATCGGGATCAGCCTCGCGGATATAATGGCCGTTCATCCAGGCCAACTTATTGACATCATAAATAGCTGCGGTTTTGTTAACTTTTTCCAGTTTAAATGCTTCTATCATATCATCAAGATTTAATAATTCCCGGTCTTCTCCAGGCGACCAGCCCAGCAAAGCCATGTAGTTAATCAGAGCCTCCGGCAGGTAACCCTCATTCTGGAATTCTTCAACTGAGGTAGCCCCGTGCCTTTTACTTAATTTACTACGGTCAGGCGCCAGGATCATCGGTACATGGGCAAAAGCGGGCAGCTCATAACCCAGGGCCAACGCACATAGCTGCTGGCGGGGAGTATTAGATAAATGCTCTTCGGCCCTGATTACATGAGTTATAGCCAGCTGCAAATCGTCAACAACACTGGCAAAGTTATAAGTTGGCTGGCCGTTTGACTTAAGTATAATAAAATCATCAAGCATTTCATTTTCAAAATGAACTTTACCCCTGATCAGATCATCTACCACTGTTTCGCCGCTATTCGGCGTTCTAAGCCTGATTACTGCTTTCCGGCCTTCACTGCGGCATTTTTCTTCCGCATCAGGAGATAAGTCTCTGCATGTTCCAGGATAAAGAAAAGCCCTGTTCTCTTTTTTGGCTTCTTCACGTCCTTTTGTCAGTTCTTCTGTGGTGCAGTAACAGCGGTAAGCTCTATTATCTGCAAACAATCGTTTTGCTTCAGCAGTATACTGATCCTGCCTTCTCGATTGGTAATATGGTCCTTCATCCCAGTCGAGACCCAACCAGTGCAGGGAATCAAGTAATTTATCAACATAATCTTCCCTGGAACGTTCCAGGTCAGTATCATCAATGCGCAGTACAAGAATCCCGTTTTTTGCCCTGGCATAAAGCAGGTTAAACAAAGCCGTCCTCGCGCCACCGATATGCAGTTCACCGGTCGGACTGGGTGCAAATCTTACTCTAATCTTTGACACAAATACACCTCTTCCTTACAAAAGAATTGACAGTAATATGCCTGCCGCCACTGCCGAACCGATAACTCCGGCAACATTCGGCCCCATGGCATGCATTAAAAGATAGTTGTTCGGGTTTTCATCTTTGCCAACAGACTGGGAAACACGAGCAGCCATCGGAACTGCTGATACCCCTGCAGAGCCAATCAGCGGATTAATTTTACCGCCGGTCAAGGCATATAGAAGTTTACCCATTAACACCCCAGTGGCAGTACCAAAGGCAAAGGCTACCAGGCCAAGCCCGATAATTTTCAAGGTGTCAGGAGTAAGAAAATAGACAGCTGTTGCTTTTGCTCCCACTGTCAAACCTAAAAATATAACAATAATATTGTTTAATTCATTTTGGGCACCCTTGCTTAACCGTTCGGTAACACCGCTTTCTCGCAGCAGGTTACCAAACATCAACATACCGAGAAGTGGCAGCGCTGCCGGAAGCAGAAGTCCCGTTATAATAATAACCACAATCGGAAACAAAATCTTTTCCAGCCTGGATACAGGGCGCAGCTGCTCCATGACAACCAGGCGTTCTTTTTTAGTGGTAAGCAGGCGCATGATTGGAGGCTGAATAATCGGTACCAGGGCCATGTACGAATAAGCAGCAATAGCTATTGAACCGAGTAATTCAGGGGCCAGCCGGCTGGCCAAAAATATTGCTGTGGGGCCGTCTGCACCTCCGATGATACCAATAGCACCCGCTTCCTGGGGAGTAAAGCCGAATAATGTTGCCCCGATAAAGGTTAAAAAGATGCCGAATTGAGCTGCGGCTCCAAGGAGGATAGTAATTGGATTGGCTATAAGTGGGCCAAAATCAGTCATTGCCCCTACCCCAAGAAATATCAGCGGCGGGTAAATTCCCAGCTCCAGGCCCAGTGAAAGGTAGTAAAGCAGTCCTCCGACATCCTGGCCTGTTTCAGGAAGCATCAATCCTCCTAAGGGAAGATTAACTATAAGAATACCAAAACTAATAGGTACCAATAAAAGTGGCTCGTATTTTTTTGCTATACCTAAATAAAGTAATATGCAGGCAACAACAATCATAATTATATCGGCGACTTGCAGATTATAATAACCGGTACCCCGGATAAATTCTAAAAGCATATCAAACAATTCAGCCCAACCCCTTTCATGCTGCATCTAATATCTACTATCTATAAAACTACTTGCAAATACTCAACTACATCTTAAATACTATCCTTCAGCCTGCTTAAGAAAACTAAAGCGAGCATAAAGTGCAGGCTTGGAAATGCCGGCGAAGCAAAGCCTGGAACGGGTTGGTCGACAGGAAGTCGGCCGCCGAGCAAGAGCTCTGGATGAGCTTATCGCGAGGGTAACCCAGGCGTAAGGTTGAAGCTAAGCCGCTGCAGTTCCGACTTGAACGATCAGCGAGCGTAGTATTCTTTAGCAGGCAACTACAATCAAACATGATCGAATAATGCTAAATTTTTATGATAAAACAACAAGGGAATCTCCGCTGTTTACAGTATCACCTTTTTTCACCAGCACTTCGCTTACTGTACCTGCCTGAGATGCTGTTAATTCATTCTCCATTTTCATGGCTTCCAGCACCAGCAAAACATCTCCTTCACTAACTTCGTCACCGATACTTACTTTAACTTCGAGAACAGAACCAGGCATTGGTGCTTTCACGTTTTTTCCGCCTGGTCCACCGGTTGCTGGGGCCGTCTTTTCCTGTGCGTTTTTCTCTGTTTTATCTACGGCAGTTTCTGTTTTCACTTGTCCGGCCGGCTCTTTATGTTCCTGAGTCTTTCCTGTGACAGGAGCTGATTCTGCCCGGTTTGCCGGAGCAGATACATTGCCAGAGCTGCCTGCAGAGGATTCTTCAATTTCTTCTACCTCTACGGTATAAGATTGTCCGTCAACTGTTACCTTAAATGTTTTCATGCTGCTTCATCCTCCTAATTCTTTCTAATTCCATTCTATTTTCCATTAGTGCTTTTCTTCCGATTATATGCCATCCGCCTGCTGCGCTGCCTGCACCGGAAGGGTGAACAGCAATAGAAATCCTGCTGCCTTCCTTGATTTCATTACTTAACTGAAGATAGCGGTAAACTGCTGCAAAAATTGCCGCAGTTTTTTGGCTCTCCTCCCCTGGTTTAGCTGGCGCTGTCCTGCTTGTAATTTTTGATTCCTTTTCAGGAAGAGTGGTTTTTGGGCCGCCTCGTTCATAAAATATCCTGGCGAAAACTATGAGTAAAAAATAAAGGCCGACAAGGGTTACAATTACCACAGAAAAACCTAGTACCATGACCTGGATTGCGAAATTAATATCATACATTATAGATTATATCCCTCCTGAAAAACATATATTAAATTCTATCACTTTCTGCTGTAATTGCAAAGCTAGACAACCCCAAAAACTCCCATGCCTGCAGAAAGCACTGTTTATTTCTAAAAGCAAGCAACTACTCAACTTACATCCGCCCGATCCCATCTTTCATTACCTGCAAGTATTCATAGCTGATAGCATATTGCTGCTGGTAACCGGGGTTATTAGCACTCAATCCGTGAAAATCAGAACCACCGGTAATTAGAAGCTTTTTAGCTTTGGCATATTCTTTATAATAACGAACCAGCCCCCTGCTGTGATCCGGGTGATAAACTTCTATACCCTGCAGACCATCCGCAATAAGCTTATCAAGAATTTCTTTGCCTGCATTTCCGGGGTGGGCATAAATCGATACAGCTCCAACCTGGTTTAGTAAATCCAGGACTTCTGCAGCAGTCATGCTCTCCCTTGATACAAATGCGGGCTTGCCCCGATTCAGATATGTCTTGAAAGCTTCATTTATAGTGTGTACATATTTTTTCTTCAACAGCAGCCTGGCCAGGTGCAGCCTGCCCGGGGCCGCATCTCCTGCTTCCGCCAGTACTTCTTCCGGTTCCACCTTAAAACCGAGTGCTCTTAAATTGTCCACTATCAGTCCCATGCGCCTGAACCTTTTACTGCGAATACCTTCCAGGGCTGAGCTCAGTTCATTTAATTTTTGCGGGTAATAACCCAGCAGGTGAATCTCACGGTTTTTCTCATAAATGCTGATTTCAACACCAGGAATTAGCTCCAGGCCCAGATCGACCGCAGCTTCCTCAGCTTCATTTAAACCCCTGATTGTATCGTGATCAGTCAACCCTGCAGCCCTCAAACCGGCTGATGCGGCAATTTCCATCACCTGGCGTGGAGTGAACAGGCCGTCTGATGCAGAACTGTGCAGGTGAAAGTCTACTTTTGACAAAAAAACACCCCC
>SLBE01000031.1 GCA_007126465.1 Syntrophomonadaceae bacterium
CCTTGCCGCCGCTGAACAGCAGCACGGGCCGCTCGCACTCCGCGGCAGCCTCACGGAAGATGTGGATGGCTTCGGACTCGAGCAGGCGCAGGTGGGACAGGCGGGTGGTCATCGTCGCTCCCGACGGCGGCACGGCCCACGCGGCACGATCCGCGCGGTTCGGGACGAGCCTACTGGCCGGTCAGGTCCCTCCCCTGGCCTGGCCTACAGGACACCCGGGTCAGCCCACCACCCACCCTCCGCCAGGCTGGCCACGACGCGCTGCACCGCGTCGTCGAGCGCCACCTCGGCGGTGTCGAGCACCACCTCGGCGTCGGATGGTGGCTCGTAGGGGTCGTCCACCCCGGTCATACCCGTGAGTTCACCCGCTCGGGCGCGGGCGTACAGCCCCTTGGTGTCCCGCTGCTCGCACACCTCGAGGGAGGTGGCCACGTGCACCAGCAGGAAGCCGGCACCGGTGTCCTGCACCATCGCGCGGACCTGCCGGCGGACCACGTCGTAGGGGGCGATGGGGGCGCACAGGGCCAGCCCACCGTGGCGCGCGATCTCCGACGCGACGAACCCGATGCGGGTCACGTTGCGGTCGCGGTCCTCGCGGGAGAAGCCCAGCCCGCTGGACAGGTGCCGGCGCACCAGATCGCCATCGAGCAGGGTCACCGGCCGGCCGGTCGTGGCGACGAGGTGGTCGCGGACGGCCCTCGCGATCGTCGACTTCCCGGAGCCGGAGAGCCCCGTGAAGAGCACGACGGCGCCGCGGTCACGGCGCAGCGGGTAGCCGGGGCGCAGGGCGGCGACCACCTCTGGCAGCGCATCCTCGTGCTCGGCCGGGGAGAGCTCGTCACCCGCACGGATCGCTGCCGCCAGGAAGTGGCCGCGCGCGAGCGTGGTCGGCTCCGTGGCCAGGGTCGGCGTCGCGTCGTCGGTGGACGGCGCCCCGTCGGGCAGGACCACGGTGGTGGCCGTCGCCCCCAGCCGAGCGAGCAGGGCGTGATCACGCGCAGCGGTGAGGCCCGCCGGGACCGGTGGGAGCTGCACCACGTCCAGCTCCTCCTCGATGTCGTCGGGCAGCTGGTCGAGGGCCCGGCGTACGGCACGGTGCAGGGCGTGACGCCGATCGTCGGGTGTGACGACCAGCGCCACCAGTAGGCGTGGCGCAGCAGGGCAGTGGGTCCGGGCCGCCGCGGCCAGAGCAGCCAGGTCAGGTCCGTGCAAACTGCGGTCGGTCAGGTGGCCGAGCCTTCTGCGGGCGTCGGCGGCACGCGCGGCGCGCCGCTCCGGGAGGTCACGGCGGGCGGCGATCGCGTCAGCGCGCGCAGGCCGCGCCTGCAGGGCGACCGTCCCGCTGACCCGTGTGCGGTCGGAGCTGAGCCGTGCCGTGCCGTCGACCTGCACCGTGGCCAGCGGAGTGCCCTCGGCGTCGGCGAGTTCCAGCGCTCCCACCCGCAGAGCCGCCTCCGCGATGTCGGGATCGATCGCCAGCTCGAGGCGGAGCGGGTCGCCGCTGTCGGGCGCACCGAGCTGCGGGCCGGCGGACAACCCCGCGGCGTACAGCTCCAGGCCATCGAGCTGACCCGTGTCCAGGGTCCAGCGGGGCGGTGCGTCGTGCTGCGATGGCATAACAGGCCTCGGTCGGTGGTCGGTGGTCGGTGGGGCCGACGGTCGTAGGATGCCACCATGGCTGAGGTCTCCATCGTCGTGCCCGCCCGAGATGTCGTCGACTACGTCGGTGACCTGCTCGGCGATCTGCGCAGCCAGCGCTTCGAGGACTTCGAGGTGCTCCTGGTCGACGACCGCTCCAGCGACGGCACCTTCGAACTGCTCGAACGCCATGCGGAGACCGACGACCGCTTCCAACTGCTGGAGGGGACCGGCGACGGTCCGAGCGGGGCACGCAACCTCGCGCTCGATCGCGCGCAGGGCGATCTGCTGGCCTTCGTGGACGCCGACGACCGCATCAGCCCCGACTACCTCGCGACCATGCGCGCTGCGCTGCGCGAGAGCGGCTCCGAGGTGGTGGTGGCCAACGTCCGCCGGCTCCACGGCGGGCGCACACGCGCCTCACGGCTGCACCTGCGGGCGTGCGCCCGGCCGGGCCGCAGGCTCACCCTGGACCAGCGACCCGAGCTGGTCTGGGACGTCACGGTGTGGAACAAGCTGATCCGGCGGCAGCTGTGGGAGGACGACGAGCTCCGGTTCGCTCCGGGCCGCTGGATCAACGACGTCTACCCGAGCCTGCGCACCCACGTGCTGGCCCGGCAGGTGGATGTGCTGCCCGACGTCCTCTACTACTGGCGGGAGCGCGCCGCCGGCGACTCGATCACCGCGAGCAAGTTCCGGGATCCCGGTGCCCGCCGCAAGTCCCTGGACGACCGTGCCCACGCCATCGAGACCACCCGGAGCATGCTGGCCGAGGCGGCGGTCACCGACGAGGTCCGGGCCCGCTTCGACGAGCGGCTCCTGCTCCACGACCTGTGGACCTACCTGCCGCTGTACCCCCAGGGAGACCGCCACTACCGGCGGGAACTGGTCGGGTTGGTGGAGGACGTCCTTCACGGGTTGACCACACCACTCGACGACCACGCCCTCGGCCCGCTGCTGGCCACCGTGTACGCGGCCGTGCGCGACGGTGCCCATGCGGCGCTCCCGCGGCTGCTCGCCTCTGACACGCAGGTGGATGCGCTCGCGTGCGAGGACGTGATCCACCACCGTCTGACACCCGGTACCCCACCCTCCGTCGGCATCGTGGACCGCCTGCGGGCACGGCGCCGGGTGCCGGTGGAACCCCGTGAAGGCCCTGCGACCCATCTGACGGCCGAGGCACGGATCGAGGGGGTGCAGCTCCTCGCGGGCACACCACCTCAGCTGTCGGTGAACGGCCACCTCAGGATCCGGGACGGCGCCTGCGATCTGGACGGCCCGTGGCAGGTGAGCCTGTGGCTGACCGCCAACGGCAGCCGTACCCGGACCCGACGCGCCACCGCCGACCTCGCGGCGCTGCCGGCGGGCGACGCGCACCCCCTACGACGTTCCGGATGGCGGGCCTTCTCCGCCCGACTGCCCCTGGACGAGCTGGCAACTGACCCCGGGCTGGACCGCTGGACGGTGCAGGTGGGCGCGGAGCTGGACGGCGTCCACCACCGCGGAGCGCGCACCGTCGCGGGCTACGTGGAACCGACCCTGGCCGTGGGCACGGCGCTGGCCGACCACCTCGACGTCCTCCCCCGTCTCGACCGCAACGGACAGGTCCAGTTGCGGCTCGCGCAGGCTCCGGTGCGCGTGAGGGCGGCACACCCCGACGGTGCGGGCACCAGCGTGATCGTCCACCTGGGCACCGGCAGCGATGCGACCCGGCTGTGGTGGCAGGACCCGGCCGGCAGGGTGCTCGCGGTGGCGTCGGTGGACCGTGCGGATCGTGTGCGTCTCCCGGTCCCGGCGGGAGGTGCGCCCGCGACGGTGCAGTTGTGGGCGGAAGGCCCTTGGGGAGCGGTGCGGCCACGGCCGGCGGTGGGGTTCGCCACCACGGTGGTCGACGAGCCCGTCGGGGCGGAGCGGGTGCTACGCCCCACCCTCGGCGGCAGCCTGGTCCTCGAGACACGCCGCCCACGGCTGACCCTGAAGAGAGCGTGGGTCGACGACCACGGACTGCACCTGGTGGGCCCCCCACCCTCCCGGTCGCTGACCCACGTCGACCGGGTCACGCTGGAGAGCGTGTGGAGCGACGCCACGGTGGAGGTGCCGATCACCCGCGACCCGGGACGGTGGCGGGTGACGCTGCCCCTGCGGGCCCTGGCCGCCGGCAGTACCGGGTTCGACACCGCGTGGACCTGGCGGTTGACGGCCCCCGACGGCGCTGGGACGACCACCGCACTCCGCACGACCACCGAGGCACGCAACGCGCTGCCTCTACACGCGGTGACCTCCGCCGCCGAGGTGGAGCTGCGCCTCGGCGCCCGCGGGACACCCCGGCTCCTGGTGGGCGCCCCACCCACGACGACGGCGGCAGCCGGTACTGCGGCTACGGACTAGCCTGCCGGCCCGACGGGCCACCACGGCTCCGGGGTTCGGGGGCCGACGACCGACGCACGTCATCCGCTCGCGTCCGGAGTTCTCCATGCTCGACAAGCTGCGCCGCCGCGCGCAGGCGACGACCACCTCGCTGCCGCTGTACCGGGTGATCCCGGGCCGTGCCACGCGCACCTACGCCGCGGTGCACTACCACGCGAGCAACGCCACGGAGGACGAGGTCGCCGCCTACCTCGACGAGCACGGCGACGATCTGCACGCCAACCGGTACTCCGCCGCGATGCTGGCCGCCTCGGCCGCCTTCGCCACGGGCCGTGACGAGCTGGTCGAACGGCTGCTGCGGGAGCTGTCCTCGCGGTTCCCCGACCAGTCGGAGCCCGAGGTGCTGTGGGCCGACCTGCTGCTGTTCCGCGGCCAGCTCGACCAGGCGTTGACCCACGCCCGCCGTGCCGCACTGCTGGACCCGACCTCCACGGCGGCGGCCGCCCGGCTGGTCCGCCTGGCCGCCGACACCCACCAGCCGGACGCGGAGACCACGGCACTGTCGGCCCTGCGCCGCTTCCCCACCGCCCCCGGGGTCGTGTGGATGGTGTGCAAGCACTGCGCGAGCCCCGAGCAGTTCCAGCGGATCGTGGCGACCTGGACGGCAGCGCTGGACAAGCCGAACGCGCGGAAGGTGGAGCCGCGCCTGTCCAACCTGGCCACCGCGGCGGCCCGCGCCGGTGAGCTGGACAGCGCCGTGGAGCTGCTCAGCCAGGGGATGCTGCTGCGCTTGGAGGGCGTGAACCCGCAGCGTGAGGTCGCGGAGAAGAAGCTCGGGAAGGACGCCTGGGCCACCATCGACGACGTGATGTCGGTGATGGACGCCACCGGCATCCCCTACTTCCTGTCCAACGGCACCGCGCTCGGCATGGTGCGGGCCAAGGGGCCGCTCAGCCATGACAACGACATCGACCTCGGGGTGTTCGCCGAGGACTGGGACGCCGAGC
Source organism: Syntrophomonadaceae bacterium (assembly GCA_007126465.1). Classification (GTDB taxonomy): domain Bacteria; phylum Bacillota; class Dethiobacteria; order DTU022; family DTU022; genus T3SED10-7. The sequence continues at coordinate 5,013 of SLBE01000031.1, forward strand.
GTCTCGTGGAGGCCTTCAACAGCCACCCCCTGTTCGAGCTGGATGGCGGCCACCCGCAGTACGGCGACCCCTACCGCACCAAGATCTTCCTGCGGCACCGTCGCGGCACCTGGGTGGACATCTGGCGCTTCTACCCCGACGCCGGAAAGGTGTGGAACGAGGGCCTGCTCGTACGGTGGGGCACCAGCCCCTTCGGTATCGAGCGCCGTCGCATCAAGGACCGCTCCGTCCCGCTGCCGAGCGACCCCGAGCGCTACCTCGAGGAGTGCTACGGCGACTGGCGGACCCCCAACCCCCGCTTCGACGCGTTCTGTGACGGTCCCAACACGGAGGTGCTGTGGCCCGAGTACCAGCACTTCCACCGGGTCCGGCGGGCCCACCGCTCCCTGGCCAAGGGCGACGTCGCTGACGCGGTGACCCAGCTCGAGCTGGCCGGACCCCTGGTCGGTGCCACGCCCTCCGGCCGCCTGCTGACCGAGAGGCTCGCCCTGTGAGCACCGACGACGCCACCCTCGAGCTGTCTGCCAGCGTGCGCGAGCTGGCCCGCCTGGAGCTGCCCGAGCGGGTCACCCCCGATGCTGCCCTGGCCATCGCCTGGTCGCGCTACGCCCGGACGCAGGACCGGCACGACGAGGCCGTCGACGTCCTGGAACGGTCCCTGCGCTCGGGACAGTGGGAACGCCCCCGGCTGTGGTCGGAACTGGTGACCCTGATCACCGACGCCAGCGACCACGACCGCATCCGCACACTGTTCCTCGACGCGCCCGCCGTCTGCCACACCCACGAGTCGATCCTGCGCTCCGTCGCCCGTTCCGCGTGCATCTGCGGGGCCCATGACGAGGGCCGGACGCTGCTCCGCAAGGCCATCGTCGAGCGGCACAAGCGCACCACGGCTCCCTCCACCCGGGTCCGTGAGCTGCCGGCACGGCTGCGACGCCGGCCGAACGCCGCACTGGCGGAGGGCAAGGCCGACCGGTTCGCCAAGGACGCCACCCGCGCGCTGGAGGACCTGGCGGAGGCCCTCGGTGACACCGATGCGCGGCTGTTCCTGATCGGCGGCACCCTGCTCGGTCACGTGCGCGACGGTGGGTTCATCGGCTGGGACAAGGACATCGACCTGGGGGTGTTCGCCTGGGAGGCCGACGGCCCCACCCTGGAGACGGCGTGCGCCCGGCACGGTGCCTTCTCCGTGCGCCGTCTCGATCTGATCTCCGACCGCCTGCGGGTCAACCACGCCAACGGCACCATGATCGACGTCTTCCCCCACCACCGGCGCGAGGACGGCCGCTTCACCCACGACGGCGCCGCCACCCGCTGGGTGAACGACCCCTTCGAACTGTCTGCGACCACCTTCGCGGGCGTCTCCCTGTGGCAGCCGGCTGACGCGGAGGCCTACCTCGCGGAGAGCTACGGGCCGACCTGGCGCGAACCCGACCCGGAGTTCGACGCGAAGTTCGACAAGCCCAACGTCGAGGTGATCGATAAGCCCTACCTGGACTCGCTGAAGTACTTCGGACTGCTGGACGCGCTGATCAAGGACAACGATGCGAAGCAGCAGCGCTTCGCACGGATGCTGCGGGAGCTCGGCGAGGGCCGCTGGGTCGAGCGGGTCATCGCATGAGCACCGGCGGCCAGCCGGAGCAGACAGCCCAGGCCGCCCGCGACGCCGTGCGCCGCCATGACGATCGGTGGCGCGCGCACCTGGCCGCCGTGGCGGACGCCCACGCCGCCGACCTCACCGCCCGGGAG
>SLBE01000037.1 GCA_007126465.1 Syntrophomonadaceae bacterium
AAGCAACATTGGCCTGCGCTTCCTGGGTCAACGCCCCCAGGTGCGGAGTGGCAATAACATTATCCAGCTCTAAGAGCTTGCAACTTTCGGGCGGTTCCTGTTCAAAAACATCAAGGGCAGCGCCGGCAACTTTCCCGTCCTGCAGGGCACTGCACAGGGCATCTTCGTCAATAAGACCTCCACGGGCACAATTAACAATCCGCACATCAGGTTTGAGCATGGCAATTTCTTTTTCCCCAATCAGGTGATGGGTTGAAGAGCCAAGCGGCAGGTGCAGGGTAATAAAATCTGACTGCTTTAATAAATCCTCAAATGCAACCATGTCAACCCCCATCTTTTCTGCCTGTTCGGAAGATATATACGGATCATAACCCATGATTTTCATCCCCATGGCCCTGGCCCTGCGGGCCACTTCACTGCCAATTCTGCCCAGACCGACAACTCCCAGGGTTTTATTGTTAAGTTCAACTCCAATATGTTCCGACCTTTTCCACTCACCCCGTTTAACCGAACTATTAGCTACCGGTATATTACGGGCCAGTGAAGTTAAAAGAGCGATAGCGTGCTCCGCGGCAGATATCGTATTGCCATGTGGTGCATTGACGACTATAATACCTTTTTCCGTCGCTTTATCTACATCAATATTATCAACCCCGACCCCGGCCCGGCCAATTACCTTGAGTTTCTTGCCGGCCTCTATCACTTCAGCTTTAACCTTAGTCCTGCTGCGCACAACCAGGGCATCATACTTTTCAATCTGTTCCAACAGCTCTTCGGGACTGATATCAGGTTTAAAGTCGACTTCGGCATTTTCTTTTAAATAATCAAGTCCTTCCCCGGACAGGGAATCGCTAACCAGTACTTTCAATAAAGACACCTCCTGATTAATATCTCTTGGTTTAATATAAGTTGTATTTCCTGGTGTATACTACCGGTTTGAAAATGTTATAAGCCGGCAACAGACGTCAGGCTATGCTAATAATACTATATCATATGGAGAATAAAAAGAATAACAAATCAACATTCAATTTTGGAGTAACTAATTAATTTAAGAAATACATTGATCAAGCTGGGGTCAAACTGCTTGCCGGAGTACTTTCTTAGCTCGGCAATTGCCTCATCCGGATGCATCGCTTTGCGGTATGGCCTATCACTGGTCATGGCGTCATAAGCATCGGCAATAGCCAGGACCCTGCACTCTACCGGAATGTCTTCACCTTTAATTCCTTCCGGGTAGCCCTGTCCATCCCAGTGTTCATGGTGTTTCAGTATCAGGTCGGCTATATCTTTTAAATCCTTCGAAGCAGAAGCAATGCGATGTCCTTTTTCCGGATGAGTCTTCATTGTTTTCCATTCCTCTTCATTCAAAGGACCTTCCTTAAATAAAATTTTATCGGGAATACCTACTTTACCAAGATCATGAACATGAGCCAGTAAAATCAGGTCGGATAGCTGTTTTGTAGATAACCCTATTTCTTTGCCTATCTTTTTGCAAAGTTCTTCCAATCTACTGGCATGGCCTTCAGTTATGTAGTCACGTTCCCCAAGGGCGGCCATAAGTGATGATATGATTTGTGATTTTGCTCCCGTTCCTTTATGTATCTTATCACGGTACATTAAATCATCAGCTTCTTTATAAGCATCAAAAATATTTCCTGAATCATTATTATCAGTTGTAGCCAGGCCCATTGAAATGCTGAGAGGCAGGTTACCATGACTGCGGTTATAATAATCTACCCTGGCTTTAATCCGTTTAGCTATGCCTTTGCCCAGGTAATAATCGGTGCGCGGCAGTAAAATTGCAAATTCATCACCACCAACCCGGGCCAGAACATCAGACGAGCGAAGTACTTCTTTTAAAATCCCGGCACAGTTAACCAGCAGCCGATCTCCGCTTCCATGACCAAGTGTATCATTAATAAGTTTCAGGCCGTCAAGATCGCAGGCGATTATAGTAATAGGATATTCCCTGCTCGCATTTAAACGGTTTAGTTCGTTGTCAAAGTAAGCCCTGTTGTAAAGGTCTGTCAATTGATCATGAAAGCTGAGGTATTTGAGCCTTTCTTCATAATGCTTGCGTTCAGTTATATCTCGAACCACGCCCCGGAAACCTGCAGGCTGCCCATCCTGATCCTGTTTAAGGGTTATAGAAACTTCTATATAAATATGGCGCCCATCCCAGGTAGCTATCGGCAAATTAGCCGTTTTCTCAGGCATGCCGCTCTTGTAAACCCTGTTATAGGGTTCAAAAACTATTTTCGGATCTTTATACAACTGTTTATAATTAACTCCCATTAATTGATCCCTGGTGCAGCCAAAAATACTACAAAGAGAATCGTTAAAAAAAGTAAAGTTTCCGGCCAAATCCACTTCATAATAACCTTCCTCCATGGTAGCCAGTATTTCCCTGTATCGCGATTCTGATTTAATAAGTGCTTTTTCAGCCCGATTTTTCGATATTACATTTGAGATAATCTCGGCAATAACTTTTAACAGGGAAACCTGTTCAACTGTCCAATTCCTTTTGCCCCTTACTGAATCAAAACCAAAAACCCTTCGCAGCTTACCTTCCCTGGTTACAGCAATCTGTAAAAATGATTCAATGCCCTGCTCACTGAACTCTTTTTCCTCTCTGCTGGCTTCCGGGGGGAGTTCGTCTAAATTATAAATATTGATAACTCCATCGTTTAAGAGCCGGCCCATCCACCATTGCCTTTGCTTAGTCGAGATGTCAATTATCCGGTCAGATTGAGACGGAATTCCTTCGGCACACCACTCATAATAGTCTTCCACCTTAATATTTTCGTCATCGAAACATAACAGGTAGTTTCGATCGGCTTCCATGAACTGGCCGCAAATTTCTAAAACATATTGTACTTTCTCATTTAATTGCTCTGCAGTAACATTGACTAAAGCTCCTGAAACTTCTGAAACCAACCTTTCAATCCTTAACTGCCCGGCAAGTGCATTAACTGCTTCTTTTCGATCGGTAATATCAATGGCAACAATGAAACCTGCATTTTTACCTTTAAAAACTGTGGTCGCCCCGGATAGATTGACCCATTTTTCTTCACCTGTTTTAGTAATAATTTTGAAATCGTAGCGTTGAGGAGCTGTCCCTCCCGACTGACGGCTTTGGCCACGTTTTTTGACCAGGGTCTTATAATCAGGGTGTATGAAATCCCAGAAGCGCATCTTATATAGCTCTTCCCTGGAATAACCAGATATCAATTCCCCTGCATCATTACTATAAACAAAATAATCCTCCTGATAAATCATAATAGCTATCGGTGAGTTTTCAGCAAGGATCCTGAATTTGGCTTCACTTTCCTTTAACTCTTCCTCAACTGACTTACGGGCAGTAATATCTGACAATAGAACAATATTCAACTCACCGAGCGGCGCCAATCGAAACTCAATCCAGACCCTGGTGCCGTCTTTACAGCAAATAGAGTATTCCGCCGGCTCAATATCTTTTTGTTCGAGGATTGCTGTATCAAAAGCCTGGGTCCACGTTCGACGAACATAGTCCCTGTAATCCTCATCCGGACAGGCAAGCTTCCACCATTTTTCAACTGTTGAAATATCATCGATGGTATAACCGGTAAGCCGGGTGAATTTGTCATTTGCATAAATGCCATTTTGCTTTCGATCGATGATTACGACACCAGCCGGGGCTGCCTCCAGGAAAAGCCGGAGCTTTTCTTCAGTTTTTCGCAATTCTTCTTTCATATTCCCGGGAGGGCTCAAAATGATCACTCCTTTGCCTGGAGTAAAGAAGCTGCTTCATGGTCTAAGATAACCAGGGGATCATGGTGAAGCTGTAGCAGGGATGCCGGCAGTTCGGTAGTAACTTTACCACTTAGCATTTCTTTAACAGCTTTTGCCTTGTGAAAGCCAGATGCAAGCAGCATTATTTTTTTTGCCTTCATAATTGAACCTACACCCATGGTTACTGCCCTGCGTGGCACCTCATTTTTCGATTCAAAAAAGCGGCAGTTTGCTTCAATAGTTTCTTCAGTTAGATCTACAATATGTGTATCGACAGAAAGAAACCGGTCCGGCTCATTAAAGCCAATATGGCCATTTGTGCCGATACCGAGCACCTGTAGATCGATTCCCCCGGAGTTATTAATATTCTGATCATATTCAAGGCAGACTTTTTCCGGGTTATTTTTTTCGGCACAGGGGATATTAATATTACAGCTTTTTACATTAACCTGGTTAAAGAAATGATTTTTCATATAATAGTGATAACTCTGGGGGTGGTCCGGGGCCAAACCCACATACTCATCAAGATTAAAGGTAATAACTCCGCTAAAGTCAAGATTATCCTGCCGGTGCATTTGGCTCAAAATAGCATACATGCATTCCGGTGTTGAACCTGTTGCCAGGCCGAGTACTGAATTTTTATTGGTTCGAACCTGCTCGGCAACAATTTCTGCAGCCATTTGGCTTAACTCCCTGTAATCTGCCGCTATAACTATTTTCATATAAACCAGTACCCCCTGGTATAATTAAAATATTTCTTCTTTTTCCTCTGTTGTATAAAATAGGGCCATCAACTCATCCAAATCTGAAGTTTCAGGGGCTTTTAGCAAGGTTTCTTCCGCTTCAAACCTGTTATCAATTGCACTTTTTTCAAGAGCGCTAAGTTTACTGGGAATACCAAATTCAGCTAACAGTCCTTTAACCCGGTCGAAAATTGATTCGCTGCCGTACAGATATTCTCCTTCATGTATAATTTTAGCGGCGACCATTTTTTTGAAATCGTCAAATAAGAGCTGCTCCTGCACAATGCTGATATCCTTTACGATATAATCCATTTCCTCCTTGGCAGCAGGATTCATCAAGAGGTTGTATTTTTCCTTGTATAGCATGCTATCAAGTTCTTCCAGCATTTTTTCAGGCAGATCTTCAGTTATAGAAATAATATCAAGATCAGAACCTCTTACAAGTTCACCGGTGGAAAATTCGGGACGTGGTTCAGTATGGGCCATGCCAAAAACAACATCCCCTGCAATTATGAATGTGGCTTTATCCAAAAATGAATCCTGATCTGGGTGATTTCGGATCAAACGTTCAACAGTATTGCGGGCCAGTTCAATCTTTCTTCTGCTTATTTCTGCAATCTCTGTTTCAATTGTTGAAGCCTTTTTATTAATCTCTGCCTGATCGCGATTCAAACCAACAACCGTGTAGTTCAAAAATTCTCTCATGATAGAAGGTGACAAGCGCGCATAACCTTCGACTTTCTGGTCAAGCCGCAAATATCTTTTACCGACTATCCTGGTTTTAATTTGATCAGAGCCTGTACAGTATTTCCAGGCAGCAAAAGTACTCATGCCGGTATCAAGTTGAAATTCCTTGCCGATTAAGGGTCCTTTATCCGCCAGTATAGTTAGCGCTTTTGTCATATTATTAAATCACCTGATATTTTGACAATCCTGATCCTGCCTGACTTTGATCAAGGTGCCCTGTGAATAATAACCGCGAGCGGTCCCGTTCGGGTAAAGGAGGACATTTTTCGAAAGCAATGTCCCTGGAGCAGTAACGCTGTTACAACCTGTTTCGACTCCATCCCCTACTATAGCTCCAAATTTCCGCAAACCGGTTTCATAAACAACATTATCAATATTTAATACCACCGGTGAATCTATCATTTTCAGATTGGCCAGCTTAGTGCCGGCCCCGAGGTTAACTTTGCCCAGAATACTGTCACCGATATAGGCAAAATGCCCGGCTTTACTGCCACCAAGCATTACTGAAGATTTTATCTCTGTTGCATGACCGACCACACAATCATCACCGACCAGGACATTGCCCCGGATATATGCACCGTGCCTGACTTCTGAATTATTTCCAATGTAAGACGGACCCTTGATCAGCGCTGTTGGTTCAATAATTGTGTTTTTGCCTATGTAAACCTGATCATCCATCAGGTAACAGCCGGCAAATATAATGCTGGCACCCTCAAGCACCAGGCCTTCTTTTTTCACTATCGCTTTATTCCCCGAGATGTCAATTTCAAATCCTTTTTCGATAATTTCGCCGTTATAGAGAACCAGATCCTTTTCAATCAATGATTTGCCTTTACGGGCTAAGGCAGTATTCGGCACAAGTTGAGTTTTAATAAATCCCTTTATCTTACCCAGTGCTTCCCATACATATTCAGTGTCTGTGAAAAGCGGTTTAAAAGGATTCGCTTCCAGTTCAAAAAAGTCCTCGGCTCTTAACATGCTGCCCATCTCCCCTGAATTTAATTAGGCCTGTTTTATTTCAATATCAGTTCCGGGTTTTACCGACTTCCATGCTTTCGGATCACCAAGCAGCCGGCCAAGCGGGTTTACAGGGCTGGCCGGTTTAATTTCAGTTGGCGTCGACATCGGAGTTTGCCCGAAAAAAATGCAGAAGCTACTGCCTTCAGGCCAGTATGCAATATCTCCTTCTTGAACAACTGAAACTGCATTTTCTTTTTCAGTCTTAACAGGTACTTCAAAGTAAATTTCTTCGCCCCAGGTGTTAACGCTGGCTTTTACCGGAAGTTTATCCCACAAAAGTGACGCTGTATGTGAGCCATTTAATTCTGCTTCCATTTGAACCTGGTCAGCACTTATCTTTATTTTTCTTGCCAT
>SLBE01000057.1 GCA_007126465.1 Syntrophomonadaceae bacterium
ATACGATTGAAGTATTGAAAGAAGAAGGTTTAAGAGATTCGGTTAAGATTATTGTTGGTGGAGCACCTGTAACCCAGGACTTTGCCGATGAGATTGGCGCAGACGGATGGGCCCCAGATGCTGCATCAGCAAAAGACCTGGCCCTGAAACTGGTAAGCAGCTAAATAAGAGGAAATATGAACTTCAAACAGGCGGTGGGGGTATATTAACCACCGTCTTTCTACAAAATATTTTATGCTGTAATTGTCTTGACGGCCCCTGTAGAAACCCTTATAATCTAAAATGTTAAAACATAATATGTCGGGATGGCGGAATTGGCAGACGCGCACGGTTGAGGGCCGTGTGGTTAACACCATGGGGGTTCAAGTCCCCCTCCCGACACCATAACACTCACTTAGCCAGGACAGATAAATGTTCTGGCTAAGTTATTTAGCAGCGCTTTTTCAATATAGACAACTAAAATGCAGGAATCTACAAGTTTTCATCTAATTAATGATTTATAGAATAAGAGCAAAAATTGAGGTTTTATATGGAAGGGGATATATTTGTGGCAAATAATAAAACCAACGTGGAAAAGGCCCTCAAAGCATTAAAGGATCGAAACATTGATGCCGAGTATGTAGATACCGCTGACCAGGCCCGAGAAAAAGTGTCAACAATGGTTGCCAACAATTCTACCGTTGGTATAGGTGGTTCGATAACGGTCCAGGAGCTAGATCTTGAAAGCCTGCTCTTAAATAAAGATTGTATTGTTTTCTGGCACTGGCATGGAGCTAACCAGGAAGAGCAGGATGCTATTCGCCGTAAAGCTATGAATGCCGATTTTTATATATGCAGTTCCAACGCATTAACCCTTGACGGGAAACTGGTTAATATTGATGGCACAGGTAACCGGATAGGGGCTATGGTATTTGGCCCGCGCAGGGCCATTATTATAGTGGGTATTAATAAGTTGACTGAAAATCTCCACACAGCTATAGAGCGCATTAAAACTAAGGCCTGTCCACCCAATGCAAGACGCTTGAAAAGAAATACCCCCTGTGCGGAAACTGATCAGTGCCCTGACTGCAGTTCCCCTCACCGGATGTGCAATGTAACTACAATTATTGAAGGAAAACCCGGCAGTATAGATATGAATGTGCTTATCGTGGGAGAAGAGCTTGGCTATTAATGTTATAAATTGGCTTTATGATAGGCAGGAATCGAAATTAACCTTTACTGACGGCTAAGAATATGATTCAATAATGATAAGAGCCTGACAATTATTTTGAGGGGGAGTTATTTAGATGGAAACACATAGAGGCATGATTCTTGGCCTAGGTTTTATGGGTATCATTGCGGTTATTTTTATTTTAGCGGGGCCGCTATATGATTACCCGGTTTTAGGGCCGATAGGTTTTTCTTTCCTGGCTGCCATTGCTTTAATAGTCTGGTCTGAAAACTTACCGGAGAAAGAAAGTTAATAATATCTAAGTTTTCTTAAGAAGGCCTAGCAGCTGCTATTTAGCTTAGTACTTTATGGGTGGGGATTTATCCTCACCTTTTTATATGCGCAAATAGAATAAACGGTCTCTTCTTCTGCCCATTAAAGGGGATAGCTATTTTCTGTAGAAATAATATTATAATTTTCTGGAGGTAATTCTATGTCTACTAAAAACAAGTTGATTATAGTTGATGATTCTCCTTTATTCAGGGTTCGCCTGAGCAACTTTTTAAAACAGCATTACTCTTTTGATATTGAGGAGCTAAATTCCATAAGAGAAATGAACGACTACTTAAATACCATTGACTTAGAAGACGTACTTTTAATTATTTTAGACTTACATCTTCCTGATGGTAATGGTCTGGCGGCAATTAAAAACTACAGGCAGGTTTCCGGCTCTGCTGCAATTCCTTTTATCATGGTTAGCGCCAGGGTTAACAAAGAAACTGTTGCTGCTGCATACATAGAAGGTGCTAAAGATGTAGTGGCAAAGCCTGTAAACTACGAACAGCTAAAAGACAGGATTGATCGGATCATATCGCCGGATCAAGCGGCTAAAGAAGCCAAATCAATTATGGATTATTATAAGCAAATTCAGATGGAAGTGAAGAGAGCACAGAGAGGAAATTATGAAGTCAGTATTGTCCTGGCAGGCATATTCCAGAAGATGGATTCCAAGTCTGTTTACAAGGAAAGCAGTAAAAACCAGGTGATGGATCTTGAACATAAATATCCTGAAGAACTGCAAAAAGTTATGCGGGAAACTGATGCAATTATTAGCCTGTCACCCAGTGAGTATCTCTTTGTGCTCCCCTTTACAGGGGCTGATGGAGTTTCAATGATTCAGGAAAAACTGATCGGAATTTTTATTTATACCGTTACTTCGGAAGAGAGAGATAACTTACTAATGATTATCGGTTCAGCAACCTATCCTGGGGATGGAGATACCACCGACCAGCTGATTAGCTGTATTGAAGAAGACTTTAAAAATCAATTTCAATCATATTATAAAAAGGCTAAGACTTCATCTGAGCAAGGTAAACCTCAGTTGGTACAATCTAAACAAGAGCCTCCTGCTGATAATATTTCAGAACCTGATTCGAGTGGAGAGAAAACTATGGAATAGGGGCTCTATCTATTCAACCTGGAAAAAATAAATAACTTTACTACTTTTAGCTATTAAGGAGAAAAAAGCAAATGTCCCGGAAACTTAATCTACTAGTTGTTGCAGCAGTCGGCGGTTCAGTATTTGCTATGCACTTTGGCGGTTCCTGTATGCTATGGCCGGTTACCTGGGGTCAGCAGAGCGGCAGTGCAGTGCTCATTACCTACCTTGGTATATTTATTTCTGCAATATTATTCCCCTGGCTGGCTTACCTGGCCGTGTCAAAAGAAGGAACCCTTTTTACAATTGCTTCAAAGTCAGTGAATACTAAGTTTGCCCAGATCTTTGGTGGTCTGACTGTTTTGGTTCTCGGACCGCTGTTTGCCATACCCCGCATGAGTGCTGCGGCCTGGGATGCTATTTGCCAGATTCTTGGCCTGGACTATTCACCTTTTTTGGCCCTGCTGTTTTTTACCCTGGCTTATTACTCGGCGGCCTTCTGGTTTTTATATCGCCGCAGCCAGGTCATCGATAAGATTGCTAAATATCTCCTGCCTGTTTTGATTGTTACTATTGTCGCGGTGGTCACAAAAAGCCTGGTTTCACCTTTGGCTGAAAGGGTTACCCCATTTTTCCCCGAACATCCCTTTACTTATGGATTTCTCCATGGTTACCAAACCATGGACTTACCGGCAGCCCTGATGTTCGCTACCCTGGTGATAGTTGGCTTACGGGAAAGCCATAACTTGAAAGGGGCCATATTAAACCGTTACCTGGTTATGACTGCCGGTTTTGGCTTCCTGCTGCTCGGCACCAGCCACTTTACCCAGATGCTGGTCGGGGCTTCGACCGGGGCACTTTTCACAGATGTTTCTTATGCTCGCTTATATGCTACCATCATTTTGGAACTGTGGGGCCCAATCGGTGGTGCAATATTTAACGTAGCCCTTCTTTTTGCCGCCCTGACCTCTGCTGTAGGACTGGGTGGAGGTACTGCCTCCTATTTCGAAGAGGCCTCTGGTGGCAGGTTGCCTTACGTGGCCTGCACCGCAGTAACCCTTATTTTGAGCGGGCTGATCAGCATGATTGGTCTGGACGAAATTATCAGGCTTACCGCACCAATCCTCGATATTATCTATCCGCCTGCTATTGTTATGGTTTTGTTTATCGTAATTGCTCCAGGGTTGAAGGGAGCCAGGGCCGGTGCCGCACTGGCGGCTTTTGGGTGGGGCTTATTTGAGGGCGCCTATGGTTATGCAGCCATGTTTGGCAGTGAAGCAGGATTAGGAGCGCTGCGCGCCTGGTTTCCAGGTGCCGAAGCGGGGTTTGGCTGGGTACTAATTACAGCAATTGGTGCTGTAATCGGGCAGTTTTTTAATAATAAAGCTGTTTTCAAGTAATAGTTGCTGCAATTCATTCTATGATGTATAATGTGATGTATAATAATAGGGTGGTGAAACAGATGAGTGAATTAATCCGGAAGCAGCTCTATATAACAAAGCAGCAAGAGCAGCTTTTAAAAAAGAAGTCCGCCACTTATAATATTTCAGAAGCTGAAATTGTTAGGGAAGCTCTTGACAGCCATACATTGGCAGTTAGTTACCCAAGAAAATTTGAGGAAAAATGGTTAGAGGAGCGTAAGTTTATAGAAGAAAAAAGAAAAGGAAGCAAGAGCAATTTGCCTAAAAAGAGATGGAAAAGAGACGATCTCTATGACAGGTAAAGTCTTTATTGATACTAACATTTTAGTTTATGCTTATGATATGTCCGAGCCCGATAAACAAGAAAAAGCTCTTTCTTGCCTGGATCAATTGATTTCACTTGATCAGGGAGTTATCAGTGCTCAAGTTTTGTCTGAGTTTTTTGTTACTGTTACCAGGAAAATTCCTGATAAAATGAGCGTAAATCAAACAGAAGAAAGAATCAAAAATTTTTGCCAGATATGGCCGGTTTTACAGCTCAATGAAATGATAGTAATGGAAGCGATCAGGGGCGCACAGGACCATAGTTTTTCATACTGGGATTCATTGATCTGGGCTACTGCACGCCTAAATCAGGTGGCCATAATTGCCAGTGAAGATTATACCTCTGGCAGTTATATAGAAGGAATTAGATTTTTCAATCCGCTAGCATGAAAATAGATGATAGCTGAAGCTTAATAAGATTGCCTGCTACCAGACAGCTCATTTATTAAACCTCCAAGTTTGCATTTATTTAAGCAATCCTGTAAGGCACTCTGAGTATTGGTAGGCTGATTAATAGGCACCAGGTATAAGTTATTAACCTGTTAGTTTAATCTTTAAGCTTAAAAGACAATAACGCTGTGACTTTAACTTTTACTTGATTTACTGTAAGTCTTCAACAAAACTATTGATCCGCTTTAACCCTTCCTCAATATTATCCATGGAAGTAGCAAAGGAAAGCCGAATGTAATCGGGCGCCCCGAAGCCGGTACCCGGCACCACTGCTACTTTCCGGTTTTCCAGCAGCAAAGAAGCGAAATTATCACTGCTGCTAAGTTTTGTTCCATTATAAGTTTTGCCAATGGCTTCCTTTACACTGACAAACATGTAGAATGTACCCTGTGGTTCTAAAGCATGCAGGTGTGGAATTGCAGTTACCTGTTCATACATATATTTTCGCCGTTTATCGAAGGCGATCCGCATTTCTTCAACACATTGCTGGGGGCCGTTCAGGGCAGCTACTGCTGCCTTTTGAGCAATTGTGTTCGGATTTGAAGCCGTGTGGCTTTGAATGCTCGACATAACCTTTGCTATCTCAGGTGTTGATGCGGTATAGCCAATCCGCCAGCCGGTCATTGCGTAACTTTTCGAAACCCCGTTTACAATGATCGTTAATTCCCTGGCTTTTTCGCTGAAAGAAGCGGTGCTTGTTTGGCGATGGTCGCCGTAGATAAGGTGTTCATATATTTCATCAGAAATGATGTAGATATCGTTATCAGAGCAGAAGTCAGCTATTCGGCGCAGCTCTTCTTCGCCGTAAATTTGCCCGGTGGGGTTGCAGGGGCTGTTAAGCACAAGGGCTTTTGTCTTATTGTTGGTGGCTTTACCCAGGTTTTCCAAAGTGGCTTTAAAGCCATTTTCTTCAGCTGTTTCTATTGCTACCGGGGTTCCGTCGTTTAAGCTGACCAGTTCCGGGTAAGTGACCCAGTACGGTACAGGTATCATTACCTCGTCCCCGGGGTTGAGCAGGGCGGTAAAAATGTTGCTGAGGGAATGTTTTGCTCCGTTGCTGATAACAATCTGGTTCGGTTCATAGCTGAGGTCGTTTTCTCTTTTTAGCTTTGCTGCAACAGCTTCTTTAAGTTCAGGCGTTCCGGCAGCGGGAGTATAGCGGGTGTGGCCTTCATTTATGGCTTTAATTGCTGCTTCCCTGATATGCTCAGGAGTATCAAAGTCGGGCTCACCGGCGCCGAAGCCGATTACATCCAACCCCTGGCTTTTCATCTCCTTTGCCTTACTGTCAATGGCCATGGTTGGTGATGGGTTAATACTAAGCGCTTTTTTCGACAACATTTCAATTCACCTCTGCTTCAGTATTTTAACTGAAAAAAGTTTACTACTACTTAGTCTACAATGTTTGGTACTGATCTGGATGAGCTTATCGCTCGGGTAACCCAGGCGCAAGACTAAAGCTGAGCCGGTGCAGTTCCAGCCTAAACTGTCAGCGAGCGGAGTTTTCATACTCAAGCTAAGCAGCTACAAATATTTTTTATTTTACCACGAATCGTGCCGGAGCGCAGTTAAAGTTGAAGATTTTACAATGATAGTTGTAAACTACTGCCAGTCTTTCACTTTATCTACAACGTAGGCAGGCGGTATCAAAAGCAGCTCGTCATCAAAAAGCTGTTCCGGGTTTACCGGGGTTTGATCAATGTTGACTTCCCAGTGGAGGTGAGGACCGGTGGCATAGCCGGTCATGCCGACCGTGCCGATTTCCTGACCGCG
>SLBE01000048.1 GCA_007126465.1 Syntrophomonadaceae bacterium
TCTCCTGGCCTTTTTTAGTATTAACAGTCAGCTTAAAACCGTCTTCTTCCTTTTCTATCAGTTCAATCGGGGAATTCATCATAATCTCCAGCCCACTCTTGCGCATGTACGTTGAAAGGCGGCGAACCATTTCGAGGTCATTTTTGCGCAGGAACCTTTCGCTGCGATGAACAATTCTTACCTTAACACCCAGGCCCATAAAAATAGAGGCCATTTCCAGGGCAATTACCCCGCCGCCAATTACAGCCATAGTTTCCGGCAGCTGTTCAAGAGCCAGCGCTTCCTTGGAAGTAATGATATCGGGGTGATCAATACCCGGTGTGGGAGGATATACTTCATCACTACCGGTCGCTAAAATAACATTTTCTGCATCAAGTTTTATTTCATCACCATTTGGTTCCTTAATACTGACCTGCTTTGCACTCAGGGCCCTGGCATCACCATAAAAAACGTCAACCTTTTTATTTTCCATCAGTTCACTAATATGATCTACCAGCTCTTTAACCACTTCCTGCTTTTTCTTCTGCAGCTGTGGATAATTAAACTCCATCTCTTTAATGTTAAAGCCAAACTGATCCGCTGTCTTAAGACGACGGTTCATGGCAGCACCGTGAGTCAGAACCTTGGTTGGTATACACCCGTGGTTCAGGCAAACACCACCTAAGGTATCCTTTTCAACCACTGCAGTTTTTAAGCCCAGTGAACCTGCCCTCAACGCAGCAAGGTATCCACCGGGTCCTCCGCCAATAATAACTACCTGATATTTTTCACTCACTGGCATCACTCCTTATAAATATCTTTTACAACTTCCCTTCATGACTGGTAAAGACAGCCGGTATGACCATCGAAAAAGCTTTTACCAGGGCCCGGGTCATCAGGTTATAGCTGATATCATAGCCAAGATCTTCTAATCCGGCAGCTTTTTCGTCAAGCTCTACTTGCTTTTTCATCTCAGCCTCGCGATAATCCTTCTTTAATAATTTACCATAAAGCTCTCCCTGCAATTTGTAAATTATTGCCCCATGCTGCAAAACTATACCATCACGGCGCAGCTGGGCACTACCGACCACTTTTTTACCTTCCACCTGTATTTCATAAGCAGATGGAGTATCAAAACATGAGCCCGGTGCAAGCCCTCCCTGGCCCTTTATTTCGGGGGTGAGGGAGGCTGTTATATTAAGGAGGTTAAATGCCGTTACTATGCCCCTGCTGATCGCCCGGTAAGCATCCATTACCCCGCCATTATTAATAAAAGGGTGGACTTCAGGCACTATAATGCTATAAGTCAGTTCATGATCATGTAAAACTGCCCGCCCCCCTGTTGGCCGGCGTACTACATCAATTCCCGCTTCCCTGCAGGCTTTCAGATCAACAACTTCTTCCTGATCTTGAAAGTAGCCAAGTGAAACAGCAGGAGGTGACCAGCGGTATAAACGCAGAATTGGAGGACTGTCTCCCCGGGAAACATCGCCCATCAATTCCAAGTCTTTTTCCATGTTCTCTCTTCCCGTCAAAGGGGGATCAAGAATCAGGCGCCACTGGTAGCGCAATTATGGCATCCTCCTAAAAAAAATATAACCGCTTATTGCCCTGCTTTTAGTTTTAGCGATTCCAAAAGCTGCAGCACAGCTTGATCAGTTTCTTCTCTGCTTAAAGCACGGTGATAATTGTAGATAGCTTTACCGGGTCGCTCATTATAATATGGCCGGTTACACCCGGAGCAACCGCTGGTTTGAAATGCTGTGCCGTCAGAAAGGATATCTTTCAATGCCTGTTCCTCCAGGCCAAATGACACCAGACGTTCATTATCAAATTCAAAGCAACTAAAGTCTGCTTTTCCCTGCTTTAACAGGTAGCAGCCTGCCTGGATGCGGCGATAAGAATCAACCGGAGGAGGCTGCAGGTTTTCCATGCCAGTACCTTTCAGCGGCACAAAAGCAAAGAGGGCAATGGTGACATTAGCTTTTAAAAGCATGTCAACCATCTTCAAAGCTTCAAGTTCCGTTTCGCCCAGCCCGCAAATCAAATGAGTGCTCATCCTTCCTGGCAGCCTTTCTGCACATTTAAATAGAAGTTCCAGGCGATCTTTTTGAAAACCACCCTTAATATCTTCAAAGGCAGAAGGGTTAATTACATCAATCGATACGCTGATTCTGTCTACACCTGCATCAATAAGTGCTGCTGCCTCTTTATCATTTCCGATCCAAGCTGAAAGTGACACGGGGAGATCGCTTACCTTTTTCAGGTTTTTCATAATATCAAGCAAGGGCTCTATCCCTTCCCTGTGCCTGACCGATTGCAGGCATATCCTTTTCAGTCCTTTACTTTCGGCTTTAGACAGAGCTGCTTCCACTTCATCCCAGGCATATTCAGGCCAGCTGATCCGCCCAAGGCGCTTTAAAGTTTCGTTATCGTCATTACCCTGGGGACAAAATGAGCATTTCATCCGGCAGCTTTTACCGGACAGCAGGTAAGCCGTAGTCGGGTAAGCGTCCATTCGGTTGGTGGATAGCCCTAGCAGGGCAGCAGTTCCAGCTGACAGGCGAATCATAAAGAACAACACTCCTCGGAAATTGATACTTCCAGCCCCAGCGTTTCAGCTTTAAGACGGGCAGCCGGTGCGGGCAGGACTATTTTGTTAAAACCTGCCCTGAGAGCATAAGTATCTACTGCTTCCCGGTATCGTCCACTCGGGCGCATACAACCAAGGTAAAGCGGTGTCCGGGGAAACATCAGCCTTGCCGTAGCCATAAACCTGGCTACTTCATCCGCGGGTGGTGTTTCGCAAGCTTCAAAAGTGGTCCCTTCAGTCGGTCGAAAAATAATCATGCTAATTGCTTCAACCGCTTCTTGCTGTAAATATTTCAGGGTTTCATATTCTCCCCTGACAACTCCGCCATTTAAACCGACACAAATATGGGGTATCACACTAACATACTTTTGCAGGTGCCGGTATGAAACAAGATAATCTTCAACCGTAGCCGACAAACCATAAACCCTGTTAATAGTTTCATTATCACCTATAAAATCGAAGGAAACAACTGTAGCTATTTGTGCCAGACGCCTGGCTTCTTCTTCAGTTACCAGCCCGGTGTGCAGGTTAAGAGGACCGCGAGCTGCCAGCTCCTCAAGTTCCGTCCATTTCTCGAAGAGTGGCACTTTGCCCAGGGAATCAGATCCTCCGGAAACCAGGTAGCTCTTTACCCGGCCTTTTTTACTGGCAAGCGCTGTTTCCAGTGTTGCCATTTTCTGCAAGTATGCACCGTTGCAATGTGCACAGTTTAAAGCACAGCTGCTACCGGTTACCGAAACTGACATAGTCCGGTTTGGAGCAGAAAATTCAATCTTGTCAGGGAAAAAAAGCTTTCTTGTTTCCCAGGCCTGTTCCAGTAATTTTTCAATATCTTGACCAATTTTTTGCATTGCGCCCTCCGTCATAATTAACTCAAGGACCATTATCTATTATATTACACTTAAACATCTTTACCTGCATCTTTTACGACAATAATTAAAAACGTATTTGCTATTTTTTGCTCTACTGCTGAACCCTGAGCCCTGAACTCTGAATCCTGCTTTGACAGAATAAATCAGGGGAAGCAGGAAAGAAATACTCTTTCCCTGCCGCCCCCACACTATAACACCCTTTTTATCTAAATCTTACTCTTTATCTTTTTGCCAGATTAAAACAGGGTTGCGCACTGCCCTAACTTCATCCAGGCGTCCGACTACCGTATTATACGGTCCGTGGGCAACTTTTTCGGCATCCTCGTCAATATCTTTGGCAATCTGCTCCATGGTTGCAGCAAAAGCGTCGAGAGTTTCTTTAGCTTCTGTATCATTCGGTTCAATCATAAGAGCTTCATCCACAATTAGCGGGAAGTAGACGGTTGGCGGATGGAAATTGCGATCGAGCAGCGCCTTGGCTATATCGCCTGCACCGGCACCTTTTTTCTTTTCCGGCTTGGCCGAAACTATAAATTCGTGTTTGCAAATCCGATCATAAGGCACATAGTAGGTCTTCTTAAGCAAGCTCATCAGGTAGTTAGCATTAATTACTGCATCGGTTGAGGCCTCTTTCAAGCCCTCTGCACCCATCATCCGCATATAAGTGTAAGCTTTAATCGCTACGCCAAAGTTACCGTAAAAGGAATGCATCTTCCCTATGGTCTCAGGCACATCATAGTCGAGGTAGAACCGGTCTTCTTCTTTACTAACCAGCGGTACAGGCAGGAAAGGTATAAGCCTTTCCTTTACACCAACCGGACCGCTGCCGGGTCCTCCACCACCGTGCGGTGTGGAAAGGGTCTTATGAATGTTTAAGTGAACCACATCAAAACCCATATCTCCGGGGCGAGTATAACCCATAATTGCATTGAGGTTGGCTCCATCATAGTAGAGAAGTCCTCCTACCTCATGAACAGCTTTAGCCATGGGAATGATTTCTTCCTCAAAGAGGCCTAAAGTGCTTGGGTTAGTCAACATCAGGGCAGCTGTTGTCTCGTCCACTGCTTCTTTCAGGGCATCTAAATCAACCAGGCCGCGATCATCACAGGGAATCTGAACAACTTCATAGCCGGCCATACTGACCGTAGCAGGGTTGGTTCCATGCGCGGAAAGGGGAATAAGAACCTTGTTACGATTGTGATCCCCCCGGCTGCGGTGGTAAGCCTGGATCACCATTAAACCGGTTAGTTCACCATGCGCTCCAGCGGCGGGCTGCATGGTAAAGCGATCCATAGCCGTTAATTCTTTTAATCCCTGCTCAAAGTTATAGAGCAGTTCAAGAGCGCCCTGGGTTGTTTCTTCGGGCTGGCAGGGATGCATAAAAGCAAATCCGGGCAGGACTGCCACTTCTTCGTTAATCTTCGGGTTGTACTTCATGGTACATGAGCCCAGTGGATAAAACCCGGTATCAACCCCAAAGTTCCGGGTTGACAGTTCGGTGTAGTGGCGAACAACTCCTACTTCAGACAGCTCAGGCAATTCAAGGGGTTCACTACGCTGCGCCTTTCTAGGCAGCAATTCATCCAAAGACTTTTCGGGAACATCATTGGAAGGCAGAGAATATCCCCGGCGCCCGGGCCGACTCATCTCGAATAAAAGGGCTTTTGATTTTCTCATTTCCATCCCTCCAATTCCCGGACCAGGGTATCAATTTCTTCCTTGGTCCTCTTTTCAGTTACAGCAAAGAGCATCGCGTTTTTTAACTCCGGGTAAAATGGAGCCAGATCGACTCCACCTAAAATATTCTTTTCCAGCAGCTTCTTGTTCAGCTCTGCGGGATCCCCGGGAACTGTCACGGTAAACTCTTTAAATGTACTGCCGGCATACACATCGTCGTAGCCTTTCAGGGCTGTAATACTTTCACGGGCATACGCCGCTTTCTGTAAGCACTGTTCGGCCACTTCCCGCATACCCTGCGGACCCATTGCCGCCATGTAAACAGCAGCGCCAAGGGCGACCAGAGCTTCATTGGAACAGATATTGGAAGGCGCTTTTTCACGCCTGATATGCTGTTCCCTGGTCTGCAGGGTTAACACGTAGCCGCGATTGCCTTCACTGTCAACAGTTTCACCGGCTATCCGACCGGGCATTTGCCGGACAAACTTGCTTTTTGCCGCCATAATCCCGAGCAGCGGTCCACCAAACGATGCCGGCACACCAAGTCCCTGGCCTTCACCGACTACTATATCAGCACCATATTCAGAAGGAGCCTGGAGCAGGGGCAGAGAAAGCGGATCGGCTGAAACAAGCAGTACCGCTTTGTGACCGTGCACCATGTCGGCAATTCCTTCCATATCCTCAACCAGGCCAAAGAAGTTTGGCTGCTGAAGAATAACAGTGGCAATATCGTCACCCATCTTGTTTTCCAGTTCCGAACGATCAGTATAACCGTCTTTAATCGGGATCTCTTCAACTTCAAGGCCACGGCTGTTAAAGTAGTTATCCAGGACTGCCCTGTATAAAGGGCTGACTGAACGGGAAACCAGGACTTTAGAACGACGGGTCGCGCCGCAGCCCATCACAGCTCCTTCCGCAACAGCTGTACCGCCATCATACATTGAAGCATTGGCAACTTCCATTCCAGTCAACTGGCAGATCATGGTCTGGTATTCAAAAATAGCCTGCAGCACTCCCTGGCTGATTTCTGGTTGATAGGGAGTGTAAGATGTGTAAAATTCGCTTCTTCCCGTGATATGTTTTATCACGGCCGGTATAAAGTGATCATAAACCCCGGCACCCATGAAGGAAACGCAATTGTTAAAATGCTTATTCTTAGAAGCAAGCTCGTTCAGGTGCTTGAAGGCCTCATACTCAGACAGTGGCGAAGGCAGTTCAAGCTCACGCTGCAAGCGTACTTCCCTGGGGATATCACTGAAAAGGTCTTCAACTGAACTGACTCCAATTTCAGCAAGCATTTCACGCCGATCTTCATCGGTGAGGGGAAGGTAATGTTTACCACCCATAGGTTACTTTTCATCCTCCTCCACGACAAATTTTTCATAAGCTGGCTTGTCCATCAGCTCATCCATCTGGCTTTCATTTTTAAGCTCCATCTTATAAACCCAACCTTCACCGTAAGGATCAGAGTTAATAACCTCA
Source organism: Syntrophomonadaceae bacterium (assembly GCA_007126465.1). Classification (GTDB taxonomy): domain Bacteria; phylum Bacillota; class Dethiobacteria; order DTU022; family DTU022; genus T3SED10-7. The sequence goes on from SLBE01000048.1 coordinate 6,604, forward strand.
GGCTGGTCCAACAGGGCTTCATTTACTTCGGTAATTGTTCCATCTGCGGGAGCATATAGATCTGCTACAGCCTTAACAGACTCGATTACTGCTGAACCTTTGCCAGCTTCAACTTCTGTCCCTACATCCGGTAGCTCGACAAAAACAATTTCACCAAGCTTATCCTGCGCGTAATCACTCAGACCTACAACAGCTTCATTTCCTTCCTGACGTGCCCATTCATGTTTCTTGGTGTACTTAACACCATCAATAATGTTATAACCCATTACTTTTTCCTCCTATAAAATGGCAGTTTTGTGATTTTGGCCCGGTAAGAACGGGTCCTAATCATTAACTCAACTTCTTCGGCCTGATCGGCAAATTCAGGATCCAGAAAAGCCATGGCAATAAACTTATCCAGGGTCGGCGAAAAAGAACCGCTGCTAACCCAGCCAATTTCCTGACCGCCCGACTTAACCGGATACCCTTCACGCGGCACGCCGCGCTCCAACATTTCGAGGCCATAAAGCATTCTATCCATACCATCTGCCTTTTGCTTCTTCAGGGCTGCCTGGCCGTTAAATTCAACCTCTTTATCCAGGGCCACGAAACGATCCAGCCGGGCCTGGAGAGGAGTTAGCTCCTTGCTTAACTCATGGCCGTATAAAGGCATTGAAGCTTCCAGTCGTAAAACATCCCTTGAACCCAATCCGGCAGGATTCAGCTCATACTTCTGACCCGCTTCCCAGACGGCATCCCACAGCTTTGAAGCTCCATCATTCTTGCAGTAAACTTCAAACCCATCTTCACCGGTATAGCCGGTCCGGGAAACAATACAATCAACGCCGGCTACATTAACCGAAGGCAGAAAATGATAGTTTTTCATTTCACCCAACGGTGTATCAGTCAGCTGCTGCAGGATTGCTTCGCTGTTTGGCCCCTGCAATGCAACCTGGGCATACTCGGGTGACAGGTTTTGCAGCTTTACATCGCCAAATACATTCTCCTGAAACCAGGCATAGTCTTTGTCGGTATTTGCTGCATTTACTACCAGGAAGAAATTGTCTCCACTTATCCTGTAGATCAAGATATCATCGACTACTCCGCCATCGGGGTAACAGACCGGGCTGTACATAATTGCATTGTCCTTTAATCGTGAAATGTCGTTTACCAGGATTTTCTGCAAAAATGTTTCAGCATCCTTACCTTCGACGCTCACTTCTCCCATGTGTGAGACATCGAATATGGTGGCTCTTTTACGAGTGTCGTGAACCTCCTCAACCAGTCCCCTTGAGTACTGGACAGGAAGGAACCATCCGCTGTAATCAACAATTTTCCCTTCCAGTGCAACATGTTTTTCGTAGAATGGTGTTTTCTTTGCTTCACTCATCAGCTTACCATCCTCCTTTCTTAAAAAGTTTTTTTCTTATACAGTAAATAGAAAAGGACAGAGAAAGCCCTGCGGCTTTAGCTCTGTCCTTGATACCTGAGAGATTGCTCCCCTAATTAAATAAGAGGCTTTCCCCGTCGGTGCCCCGCTTTTGCGGGCGCTCTCCAGAGATGCGTCCCCCGATGGTACTGAAGCCTGAGAGTTTCCCTTCAGCCTGCCAGGCGTCAAGTTGCTCCTTCGGCGTCCTTTAACGGATCTCTCCCACAGGGTTCATTCGCATGCTATATTTGCTTGTGATTTTTTCATTCGCCAAAATCTTTAAAAATCCTTCCGCCCTGAGAAAAAAAATGAAATTAATTTGCTTGGCATTATATTCATCTGCTAAAGAATTAATAACTATCTATTCATAAAAAAACTATCCGACAGATTCAAGGTTTACACGTTGCACCCAATCTGCCGGATAGGATCATTATCTGTTTAGAATAAATCGTACCAGTTTAAACCTGCCCCGGTAATATTAATTAAGCTGAAAGCCTCATTAACAGTTGCAGTTCCATCTACTCGCATATCCTCGAAAAGATAAGCATGTCGTCTTGAGCTGCTTATATCAATATAACGACGTAAAGTACCGTCACTGGTTGCAGCTAACTGTTCAATCTCGAAATAGTCGCCCAGGAAAGTATCAGCTCCTGCTTCCGCTGCCCCGGGACCATAAACAGCCTCAAAGTCGGACCTCAGCTGACCAGTTTCCCCTGGGTTGGCTGAAACCTGAACTGCCCAGGTCTGGGACGTCAAGGCATCCCACCTGTGGGATCTCCTCCTTGCGCTAAAATCGGGGTCGCCATTCCCCTCATAGTAAACCGGACTAAGCGCTTCATATACATCTTCCCACCAGACAACCGCGTCCTCGACTCCATATACATACTTAGCGGGAGTAAACAATCTGACATTGGTAGTAATGGTTAAGTCTCTTAGAGCATCATCTGCCGTAACCCAATCCTGATTATCTTCTACCTGGAGATAACCCTCTTCCATTTCTATAACAGCTTGTTTACTTACTTCCCCCTGCCCAGTAACGACCTGGCGCATTCTTGCACCGGTTTCATATTCATGACCAGCCTGCTTTTGCAGTTCAACTCTACCATCCATACTGTAATCTACGGTATGGCCAAGATAACCGGTAGCCGGGGAGGCAATGCCAAGGAGCATAAAAATAGTTAAAAGAAAAACAACGACCGGCATTTTGACATAGTTTTTAGACACATCCTTTCAGGAAATTTCAACTTCCTAATGTCTAACTATAATATAACATTTTTACCAGTCATTGTCAAAATAGATTAGTCACATTTTCCTTCAATCATACAGGGTCTGGTGCCTTTGGGAACAACGCAAATGAAATCAAATTGTCCCTCCGGACAGACAAAATGGTGTTCTTCACCAGCTGGAACGAACACCGCACTACCCGGTTCAAGATCTATCTCTTTGTCTTCCGTGCGCACCTTACCTTTTCCTTTTACCACATAAACCTGGTGTTCCCAGGCATGACTGTGCCACTCAGTCGTTATCTCCCCGGAAAGGGAAAAGTAACGCATTTCAAAGTTCGGGGCACCTTCCGGCTCGCCAAGCAGCCAGCGGACAGTGGCTTTTCCTTTCTCTTTTAACGGTTCAGGAGTTATATCAACTTCCTCGGTCTTATCTAAATCTGTAAAGTACACCCTTTCAAAAACCTCCTTTAGATTTCTTCTGCGAGATCACGCTTTGCAAAATTATAAAAGCTGTTTGGTTTGCCATTGATCAGCCAGCTTAAAACATTGCTGTTCCCTTCCAGCCCGTAACGGGCGTAATAATTAAACATCTTGATTAAGGCTTCCACCTGGTGTACGGCCATACCAGAACTTTCAGCAGTGCCTCGCCATTCATTAAGCGGTTGCTCTACTGCAGTAATGTTATGTCCAAGAGCTAAACTGAGCTGTTCTGCAACTGCAACCTGAGACAAACCTCCGGTACCAACAATTTCATAGGTCGCCCCCTTATGATCGGGTTCTATTAAGACAGTTGCTGCTGCACGGGCCAGATCCTGCAGGTCAACCATACTTAACCTGGTAGTAACAGGATAAGGAACCCTGTAGATAAGCTCCTTGGAAATAGCTTCACTGCCGGCAAGGATATTCTGCATATACGGAGCAGGCTGAAGAATAGTAAATTCGAGCCCTGATTCAAAAATCATTTCTTCTAACCGCATCTTGTTCCAGTGATGGGGCATTTTCTCAGTTTGGGGATGTAAAACAGAATGATATACAAAGTGATCAAGCTTATGATTAATGGCGGCTTGAATGATAGTGCCACCAATACTTAATTCCCTGGGATGCATGTTGGGACATATATGATAAAGAGATTTAACACCCCTCAAGGCTTTCTCATAAACCCTGGCATCTTCCATATCCCCGACGATCACATCTACTGCTCCTAAAGCCAACAAATCACCGGCCTGTTTATTATTTCGCACAAGCACAATAACTTTTTGATCACGTTCAGCCAGTGCTTTTAATACAGTACGGCCTGTTTTACCCGCAGCCCCGGTTAAAAGAATCATCTGCCATTAAACCTCCAGGTAATATCATAAAATTCTTTATAGAAAGCTTACTACAACTGCCGACAAAGCTCAACAACAAAGCAAATCGGCTTAATTGTCCGTTTTGAGTTTTAACCTTTAGTAAACTCTGATATAATTACCTTGAATAATCTGGAATAGATTTAAGCTCAAGCCAAACGAGCTTCGGATATGTTCTACTTAGTTTTATGTTTAATACTAAACGGGGGTGTTTGCTGTGCAATTGGAAAAGGTAGTAATCGGTGTTCCACGAGAGATTATGCCGGGAGAAAACAGGGTATCCGCTATTCCTGAGACTGTAGAAAAGATGATTACCGCCGGAGCCGAGGTCCTGATTGAAGCAGGAGCAGGTGCCGGCGCATTTATTGATGATGCTGAATACCAGGCCAAAGGGGCGGAAATAATAGAAGATCTGCAGAAACTCTATAGCAGGGCCAATGTCATACTTAAAGTAAAAGAACCGCGCCAACATGAAAAATACGGAAAACATGAAACTGAACTTTTTTCTGAAAACAGTGTGGTAATCAGCTTTTTGCACCCGGCACATTCTGTAAACCATGAAGGCCTGAAAATTATGGCGGAGCGCAACATCACAGGCTTTACCTTGGATGGCATTCCGAGAATATCCAGGGCCCAGCAAATGGACTCCTTAACCTCAATGAGTACCGTAGCAGGTTACAAGGCAGTTATCTTTGCCGCCAACCATCTGGGCCGTTTCATACCGATGATGCCCACCTCTTTCGGGATCATTAATCCCGCCCAGTTTCTTATTGTCGGCACCGGTGTAGCAGGCCTTCAGTCTATTGCCACTGCTAAAAGACTCGGCGCCAAGGTAAAAACCTTAGATATCCGGCCGGAGGCAAATGAGCAGGCCCGGAGCCTGGGAGCTGAAAACATAGAATTCGATGTTCCCCAGGAGCTGGCTGTCGGCGATGGTGGTTATGCCCGCCGCCTGCCTGAAGAATGGTACGAAAAGGAAAAAGAACTGCTGGCATCTCATATTGAGCAAAGTGATGCTGTGATTCTCACAGCCCTGGTTCCCGGAGAAGTAGCCCCGAAAATAGTTGATGAAAACATGGTATCGAAAATGAAAAAGGGCTCCGTTATAGTTGACATTGCAGTAGACCAGGGCGGGAATTGCACCCTGACCCGCTGCGGAGAAGAGTATAAGCATGAAGGTATCACCATCAGCGGTATTATGAATGTACCGGCCACCCTGCCAATAGATGCAACCAACATGTTTGCTAAGAGCACTTACAACTTCTTTGCGTATATTATCGAAAACGGCGCTGTCAAAACCGACACCACAGATGAAATAGTAGAATCGACCCTGGTCACCCACAATGGGAAAATTGTCCACCATGGAACCCTGATGGCTATGGGCATGGAAGAGTAATAAACAGTAAAAGGAGAATGCAGATGATTTTAGCAATGCTTATAATATTAATTGCAGCGGCGCTGCTGGGCTACAAAGTTATCTCTGCTGTGCCGCCTTTGCTGCACACCCCTTTAATGTCCGGTATGAATGCGCTTTCCGGCATTACCGTTATCGGGGCAATAGCAGTATTTTTCACCGCACCGGCAGGAGCCGAAGGCTGGGCGGCAGCAGCCCTGATCCTGGCCATGATCAATGTAGCCGGCGGATTCTGGGTTACAGAAAGAATGCTGCGTATGTTTAAAGGCAAAGCAAAAGAAAGTGAGGTGCAGGAAATACCGTGGCAGTAACAATTGTTTTAGCCATTCTAATTATAGTTGGTTTCCTGGCCGGTATCAGGTTAATGCAATCTCCCCGCACAGCACTCTGGGGCAATCGCCTGGGAGCTCTTTCCATGCTGGTAGCTATTGCCTGGACATTTGTTGCCACCGGGCAGGGAGCTCTTTCAGCTGCCTTAGTCTATATCGTAATCGGTGGCTTGATTGGTCTGATCCTGGGACAATCAGTAAAAATGATTCACATGCCGCAAACTGTAGCTTTATTAAACGGATTTGGCGGGGCCGCATCGGCCCTGGTTGTATGGGCAGCTGTTTTAAGTTACCCTGGTGATGGAGCAGAAATGCTCTTCTGGGGCACTTCCGGCCTGGCCTTAGGCGTGGGCACATTAACCTTCAGCGGTAGTATCATCGCTGTACTAAAGCTGCAGGGGTTGGCTTTTCGCCAACCTATTCAGCTAAAAGGTCACGGTCATATTCTGCGTGCTGCCATCTTGGTAGCTGCTCTTCTCGTTCTGATCAACATGAGTTTGCCGGGCCAATACTATTTTCAATTTCTACCGGTAATCGCCCTGCTTGGTTTGCTTGCCGGCTTTTTCATGACCCTGCGCATTGGTGGAGCCGACATGCCGATCGTCATTTCCCTGCTTAATTCTTTTTCCGGGATAGCCGCTTCTATCGCAGGCCTGGCCGTGGAAAATGTTATTTTGGCCGGAACCGGTGCTTTAGTGGGTGTGGCTGGTATGATCCTGACCCGGATCATGTGCCGGGCTATGAACCGCTCCCTGTTTTCTGTTTTGGCGGGATTTACCCCCGGGAAAAAAGAGAAGGCGTATCCATCGTTAGAAGATGATCAAAGCGCTGCCGAAACAAGCCCTGCAGTAAACGAAGCTGTTGCAGAAGAAGCTAAGAAATCAGAAGCGGGTGCTGGATCTGAACCGGCTGCTGAAAAAGACTCAAAAACCAACCTTCCTGATATTATTAACCAGGCCAAAAGGGTGATTATTGTCCCCGGTTACGGGATGGCAGTAGCCCAGGCCCAAAATGCCGTGAAACAGCTGCTTGATGCCCTGGAAGCACAGGACAAGGAAGTGAAGTTTGCCATCCACCCTGTGGCGGGACGTATGCCGGGCCACATGAATGTTCTGCTGGCAGAAGCAGGTATTGATTACGAAAAGCTGATGGATCTTGATGCCATCAACCCCCAGTTCGATCATGCTGATCTGGTCATTATTGTCGGAGCCTGTGATGTCGTGAACCCGGCTGCCAACGCGGCAGAGGGAACTCCGATATCAGGCATGCCCATACTGAATGCTGAAAAAGCTAAGCATGTGATCGTCTGTAACATTGACGAAAAACCGGGGTACTCAGGAGTTGATAACCTGCTATACGAGCAAAGCCATGTTTATTCTTTCTGGGGTGATGCAGCAGAAACTATCCCGCAGCTTACTGAAATGATAAGTAAAAGGTAACTGCCCAGACTACACTTTATACTCGCTTCAGTTTTCTTAAGCAGTCCGGGCAGTGCATGTGATACGTTAATGTGCCCTGTTATAAAATTGTCTGCCCGTATAAAAAGCCGATTAACCCCAGGACACCGGATAATACTGAGCCCCAGGTCAGGTCAACAATTGTCATTTTAAGCGGCCAATTTTTTAGAGTCGCCAGGTTGGTCAGGTCATAGGTAGCATAACAGATCAGACCGAAAAATGCGCCGGTCCAAAGGGCATAAAACCAGCTGCCCTTTTCCACAGCAGGATAAACGACAAAAAATACCAGGCCTATAATAAATAGAAGATAAAAAATAATGGCCGCAGGCCAGTTAACACCAACTCTCATTAAAGAACCAAGTTGCTGACGGTAAAATTTCTTTGCCACCAGCCCCAACCAGACCATATCTATTACAAAGAAAGCTGCCAGAACAACCAGGTATATTTGAATGAATTTTGCCATCTACTTATTCCTCCCTTTTACTCAGGTTTTTTTTCGGAAACCAGGGGAAAAACTTATTAGTAACCTTCGCATACTCCTGGAACTCAGGATTATCTTTATATTTTTTCTCCAGCATCGGCACCCCTGAAACATAGAGCAACATCAGGGTGATGGTCAGTGGGCTGATAATACCGCTCCAGCCCAGCGGAACTGAAAGCGAAAGTAAAAATATACCCCACCACATTGTAGCTTCGCCAAAGTAGTTGGGGTGCCGCGTATACTTCCATAAGCCGCTCTTAATTATCCTTCCCTTATTTGCCGGATCTTTTTTGAATTCAGCCATCTGTTTATCACCAACAGACTCAAAATAGAAACCTACCAGCCAGACGAGGAGACCAATATAGTCAAGCAGGTTTAAACCGGGTTCGGGGTTCGCATTCACCAGAATAATCGGGTAACCGATTATCAGCATTAAAAAGCCCTGCAGCATGAACACCTGTAAAAATGCCCGCGGAATCAACCACTTACCCCATTCCCGGCGCCACTTGGCATAACGGAAATCTTCAGGTTTGCCCCAGTTGCGGCGAACAATATAGTAGGTTAACCTGCCACCCCAGATTGCAACCAGCAGCACCAGAAGCAGGTTTCTCTCTACATATGCCCCCTGGGTAAAAAGCGTAATTAAGGCCACAAGGACAAAACCTGCTCCCCACCCCATGTCTACAATAGAATTGTTTCGGATAAACTGGGCAACCAGGAAGAAGATAAAGAAATAAATAAAAACGATTAGCACAGCCTGCTGCAGCAGTTCGATCATCACTCCACCCCTTAAAATATATTAACTTGATCAATAGCAAATGCTTTTTCTTGACGCTATATATTTATATTATAATGTTGGAAGCTATGAAAGTAAAGGAAGATATACCCGAAAGGTGCTGCCTTTATTTAATTCACTATCAACTTCAATTGTTCCCCCATGCAGTTCCACCAGCTGTTTAGTAATAGCCAACCCCAGGCCTGAACCCTTACCGCTGCGACGGCGCGACTTATCAACCTTGTAAAAACGTTCAAATATAAGCGGAAGCTCATCACCGGATATCCCACAGCCGGTATCATGCACTTCAAAAACTACCTGTCCTTGGTTCTGATATACTTTAAGGCTTACTGCCCCACCCGGTGGAGTATACGCGAGGGCATTTTCGAGCAGGTTAACTAAAACCTCATGCAGTCGGTGACGATCTCCTCTTATTAAGGGAAGTCCAGGCTCAATATTATATAACAATTTTATGCCCTTTTGATCTCCCTGTGGGGTAATACTATCAAAACTCCATCTGGCCAGATCATCTACATTCAGCTCTTTCTGTTCAAGGACAACCTGTCCGCTTTCCAGGTGAGAGAGAGTTAGCAAATCATCCACCAGTTTGCTCAGATGAACTGAGTTATCTAAGATTATTTGCAAGTACCTTTCTTTTTCCTTCTCATCAATCAACCCATCCAGCATTAACTCGGAAAAACCCCGCACTGAAGCCAGCGGAGCCTTTAATTCGTGAGAAACATTAGCAACAAGATTTCGGCGTAAGTTTTCCAGGCGCTTTTGTTCCTCAAGGTTTTTCTCCACCTGTTCAACCGAGTAATTAAAGGTCTTAACTAAACCACCAATTTCATCATCCGACTCTTCATTAACCGTACAATGAAAATTCCCGGCAGCCATATCAAGAGCTGCACGACTCATCTTCTGCAAGGGGCGGGCGAATGTTTTCGAGAGGGAGAAAGCAACAATGGCAGCGATACTGACACCAATGATACCGGAGTAAAGCATGAGCCGGCTGATTTGGGCCAATGTTTCTTCAATACCTCTTAAGGGTACACTTAAAGTTACCGCTCCCAAAACTGCTGCCTCCCCATCACTACCCGTTAACCCGGAACCATTATGATCCTCATGGAGTATCGGGGCGGCAACAAGGACTCTTTGCATTGCCGGGCCATAAACTTTTTTAGTCAGCATATTACCATTAAAAACATGCTCAATTTCTCTTTCTGCAAAACCTACTCCTTCTTCAGCCTCAAGTTCACCATTTTCGCCCATTTCAGGGTCAACTGTTAAAATAGTGAGCCGGCTATAATTTAAAATCCTGATTTTTGCATCAAGCGAATAAGCCAGGGCTTCAACTGTTTTTCGCACGGCCTCTAAATCATCTGCTGCCAGATCTTCAGCAACCAGGTAGGACGTGTCCCTGGCCTGACCGACAATTTCCAGTTCCCTGGCACTAAAAAAATAATTTTCTATTAAATAGGTTAGGAAAAAACCAATTATGATCAGGCTTATGCCAACTACAACCAGGTGCGAAAGCATTAATTTGCCGAATATACTGCGCGGCTTTCGAAAAACTCTAATCACCTGTGTTCACCTCAAACTTATAACCTACTCCCCAAACGGTTTGAATATAATCATTATGAGGATCCAGGCGGGCTATTTTTGCCCTCACTCTTTTAACATGTTCATCTACGGTACGCGTCATTACTGTTGAATCCTCAAATCCCCATATCTCCTTTAAAAGCTCTTCCCTGGTCAGCGGATTGCCGGTTTGCCGGGCTAATATATTTAACAGGGCCATTTCTTTCGGGGTTAGTTCAATTGTTTTGCCGCCGATCCGGACAGTAAGATTGTTAGGATCAACCTGTAAGTCACCATAGCTCAACTGCTGCCTGGTAATATTATAGTTGTCTGAACGCCGAATTAATGCTTTAACCCTGGCAACAACTTCACGGGGACTAAATGGTTTTGTCACATAATCATCAGCACCCAGTTCCAACCCGAGAACCCGGTCTACCTCTTCGCCTCTTGCAGTCAGCATTATAATCGGCAAGCCCCGAACATCGCTGCTTCTGATCTGCCGGCAAATATCCCAACCATCTGTTTCCGGTAACATGATATCCAAAAGCAGAACAGCATAATCATTGCTTTTGATTTTTTTTAAGCCTTCATGCCCATCATAAGTTTCATCAACAGCAAACCCTTCTGCCTCAAGAGCTATACGGACCATTTCGCAAACATGTTTATCATCATCAATGACCAGCACTTTTTCTGACATGCATAGCCACCCCCTGTAATAATAGTTTCGCAAAATGTATGTTAAATTCCTTTTTTAAAAACCCTCAGCAATCAATCCATACTATTTCAGCAAAATATAATACCGGGCATGGATATCATCCATGCCCGGCTTGACTGTTTAAACTATTACCAATATAGCTAGCGGTTTCTTATTTTAGTATTCTGTATCTTCGAATTCTTCTTCAATTAAATCATTTTCTGCTTCGCAACCAACCATCGCCATACCACCTAACATCATCAAGACAATACACAGCACAGCAAACAACTTTTTCATTTTTACTTCCTCCTTCTTTTTTTGATTCTAAATTTATATTCTACTTAAATTCGCACAACCCTGCCTAAACAAGCTTTATTTACACACTATTTACAATGTTTACAAATAGTTTACATTTTACCGTCCTATTCCACCCTATCATGCTTATAGCCCTCTTGTTAAGCAAGCTTCTATCTGTTATCATGGTTCCCGGCTTTAATTAAGAATATGGATTTAAATAGGAGGTCTTATCAGCATGACAGAACAAAGCAAAAAGCTATTATTGTCAGCCAGATATACGGCAATCGCAATTATAGTAGTCATAGCGAGTCTATTCCTCATTGCCTGTGACAATGGTGAGGATATGGCTCAACCTGAAGAAACAGGCGAGAATGAAGAAGCCATTGACCAGGATGAGGTTACAGAGAATGGAGAAGTTATTGCCACAGTAAACGACGAGGAAATTTACAGGACTGAGCTGGAGCAAGCCATGGAACAGGAAATGATGCAGTACCAGATGCAGGGTGTGGACCTGGAAAGCGATGAGATGGCTGAAATGCTTGATGAACTGGAAGAACAGGTGCTGGAAAATTACTTTATCGTCCCAACCCTGGTCAGGCAGAAAGCTGAAGAAGAAGGGATAACAATAAGTGAAGAAGAAATAGAAGCACGCTTCCAGGAATATGCCGAGGCTTTCGGCGGTGAAGAAGAGCTGCTTGACCAGATGGCCCAGGTTAACATGAGCCGTGAAGATATCGATCAAGATATTGTGCGTGAGCTTACAGTGCAAAACTATCTTGATCAGTACATGGAAGATTACCTGGAGGAGAACCCTGAAGAAAAAGTTGTTGAAGAAGAGATAGAGCTAACTACAGCTGAGCTGGAGGAGCACTATGAACAGCTGCGGGCAGAATACCTGGAAGTCCAGGAAATGCTGGAAGAGGACGATCCCGAAATGCCTTTAGAACAAATTGAAGTGTATTATCAACAACTAGTCGAACGCTATGGAGAAGCTCTTGAGGAAGATGATTTTGAAGCAATCAAACCTCAACTGGAAGAAGAAATCAGGCACCAAATGGCAGAGCAGATGAAAGAAGAAAAAGTGCAAAGGGTGCTTTCAGAGCTAGTTTCTCAGCTGCGTGAAGAAAGTGACATCGAAATTGACTTGTAATTGATTGGTCAAAAACTGTAATTATAGAGAGAAGAAAATACTTAGCGGAAGCAGGTTGACTGCTTCCGCTTTTTTGATCTCATAGAATTAATAATCTCCTGCATTATATCGCTAATCGCAAGACCAGGATAGAATGAATTTATTCTAGAGAATCCTCTCAATAAATTCAGCCATTTCTTCATAACTGAAAACACCTGCTTCATTCACAACTACTTCTCCATCTGCATTAATAAAGAAAAACATCGGTATATAAGGCACTTCATATCCTTCTGCATGCATCAGTTCAAAGGTTTCTTCAAAACCAAAATCGGCAACGATAAATTCAGCACTTTCTCCAAAATCTACTTTTAGAGCCATGAACACGGGCTCCATCATAATGCAGGCGCTTCAGGTGTCAGAATAAAACTTAAGGACAATCGGATCTCCATTTTCCCGTGACTGGTAAAAAGCCTGGAAAGGGTTTACATTTGAGCTGAACTCTTCTAATTCAGCTATATCGCTATCAGCAGCTTCAGTTTTATCAGAATCATTCGGCTCCTCAGTCCCGTTAACTTCATTTTTTACTTCATCTTCAACATCACTCTCGACAACGTCTTTACTAGATAACTGGTTGTTATCTTCATTCACATCGTTAACAGCTGTATTCTGAATTTCCTCAGCTTCACTTTCTTCGTTGATAGAAACATCCTCACCAGCACATGCTGTTAAAACAAATCCAGCAGTGATTATTATTACCAGAGCAATCAAAACTCTTTTGTTTTTCATCAGCTCTACTCCTCTCAACCATTTCTTATATGTTATGCTATGATAATATAGCAAGTCAAGAGAAATAGTCGTATTTGCATTAAAGTATTATTTTATGATAGCCGCTAATTTATTCTGGGGCATATATCCGGCCATATATGAAGGACTTATCTTTTTGATGTTGAAGTTTTAGTTACACTTTTTGAAGGGACTGGTAAGTTTGAAAAATACCGCAATTACCCTGATTATTGCTGTTGTTATATTACTGATAGTTTTGTTTTATATTGGAGGCTCCCCGCTGGTTTTAGAAAGTCTGAACAGGGCCTGGCAAACAGCAATGCGAGCTTTCCTGCTGATTATTATCGCTTTTGTTGTGATCGGACAACTTCAGATCTTGATCTCTTCAGACATGATAAAAAAATGGCTCGATAAATATTCAGGGAATAAAAGTGTTATTGCAAGTTCCCTGGCCGGGGGTCTTTTCCCCGGCGGACCTTACATTTTCTACCCCTTCCTGGCAGGATTCAAAGGTAAGGGAATCCCTTTTTATCTTATTTTCTCATTTGTTGCAGGCAAACAGTCTTACGATGTGACCCGCCTTCCACTGGAAGCAAGCCTTACTACCCCCGGCCTGGCAATTCTCAGGAATATTATTACTTTCCCGTTTCCCATCTTAATGGGCTTTATTGCCAGGCGATATTTCCCGGAAGGCTTTAATAATTTTAGCCAGGAAGAGGTGGGTAAGCATTGATTATTTCCATAATTATTTTCTCAATTCTGGCTGTAGCGTTATTTATAATTAACTATAAAAGCGGAAAACACTTGGATGGTTTGAAAGCCGGGCTCAGGCAGCTTATAACCGCTCTTCCTGTTATTCTGCTGGCCATGCTGCTGGCCGGAATCCTGGAAATCCTGATTCCTGAAGAATTTATAAAGCGCTGGCTGGCCCAGGAAGCAGGTTTTACAGGAATTTTTATCGGCACCCTTGGTGGTATGTTGATGGCCTTCGGCCCCTATGCCTCTTACCCTATCATCGCCATAATTTTTCACGCTGGTGCAGGTTTAGGTACTACCATCGCCCTGATGGCAGGGTGGTCATTTTTAAACCTGACCA